>JAFMSA010000672.1 GCA_017353855.1 Alphaproteobacteria bacterium | reverse complement strand
ACTCTTCGCTGAGGATGCCGACTAGCCGATCCTGGGCATCGACGATCGGCACGCCGCTGATACCCCCGTTCGGAGAGAAGCCTCGCCACCTCATGTACGGAAGTCTGGGGCCCGACACTAATCACGTTGGTTGTCATCACATCTGCGCGCGCATCGACCTAATCCTCCCCATCTCGGCTTGCCAACGAGGCTTGGCATTGGCGCAGGCGCAGTCGCCCGGATCATGCACCTCGATCACCGCCGCCTGCCCTGAACTCGGGCCCTACGTCATGTCGTCGGCCGCCCGAGAAATATTTGGTGTGCTCCGTAGGAAAGCCATAGCCGGCGCAGCCGGAGAAAATCGATCCCGAGAACGAGATCGGCATCCTGCAACTGCAGATTTGCAACGAAGATGACCCGGTCTTGCAGCGTCTCGCCACCGACCTGCAGACGTGCAAAGCGGTGAGCGCGTGATCTGACGACCTCCGCGCCCGCTCCCTGCAGATTGGCGACAGGATCCTGGTCGAGCGCCGCGCCGCTCACGCCGAGCGCCCGGACCGCCGTGGCATCGATCGTCGACAATTCGGCACCAGTATCGATGAATGCGGCAAGCTTGCGCCCATCGAGGCTAACCGGAAAGGACAGATGGTCGTGAAGTGACCGATTGGCCGCGATAACGGTATAAGGCGCGCGCCAGGGCGGTGCGGCAATCGCGCAACCGGATCTCTCGTACAAGATCATGCGGCCGCGAGCCAGGTCGAGATCCACGTCGAAGCTTGAGAAGAAATCGGCGCCGAGCAAGCCGTCGAGCGGTCTGCCGTCGGGTCCCGGCAACGAGACGGCCCCGACGAGGACGCTATAGTCCGCAAGGCCGATGCTCCCCAGGCCAAGACTGCGCAGTCTCGCATCGCCGCTGAAGAGAGCGGTATCGAGACTGCGCATCCTTCTGGGGTATTCGTAGTGAGCAGCGACGCCGAGCCGTTGCGCAGCCGAAGCTGCCAGTATCGTCCGCTCGGCGCCGGTATCTAGAAGGAAGATTGCGGCGCGCCCGTTAACGGTGACATTGACGAACGGCAGGCCGCGTAGAAACAGGATCGCGAGCTCTGTCTGGCGCTTGGGCTGGCAATCTCCGGCAGCACCCTCTAGGGTGCCGGCCGCGCTTGCAACCCAAGCGAGAAAAAGAACGGCGACACGGCGCAACCAGCTGGTCACGAACAACAGTTTGGAATGCGTATTTCAGCCTATCACGGCCATTCCCTGAACCTCCACCAGCAACTCCGGACGTGCCAGTCCGGCAACCGTAATCAATGCGCTTGCCGGAAAGTTCTCGCCGAAGATCCCTTTGCGGAGTTCCGTGAAGCGGTCGCCGTGTCGAGCGTCGGTTATAAACACTGTCATCGTTACGATATCGGCCAGGCTGCCGCCCGCTTCCTCGAGGGTCTGCCCGATCCGGGAAAATACTTCCCGAACCTGGCCGTCGAAATCCCCGGCAAGGGATCTGCCGGAAGCATCGGCCGGCCCGACCTGCCCGGCGAGCCAGACAACCTTGCCGCCCTCGGTGATGACGGCTTGCGAGTATGCGCGCGCCTGCGCCGTTTGCCGCTTGATGTACTGTCTGACCATCGGTTTCGCGGTGGTGCGTTCGGGCATCTCCCGCCTCCAATAATATAATGGGCTCCCTCGGCCGAGATTGATCGACGGCGCCGGGCGAGTCCAGCGCGCGGCGACAGTCGGGTTATAATCGCGGCAAACAATCCGCAGCGGGGCCATATGATAGAAAGCATCAGTGCGGTTACGCTCGCCACGCACGATATGAAGCGTGCTGTCCGGTTCTACGAAATGCTGGGATTTCAACGGCTGTACGGCGGCGAGACGGCGACGTTCACAAGCTTCCGCGCCGGGCCCGGTTTTCTTAACCTGATCTCACAGCCGTCAGGGCGCCGCTGGTCGTGGTGGGGGCGGGTGATCTTTCACGAGAGTGATGTCGATGCGCTCCATGCCCGCCTGGTTGCCGCAGGCTATCAGCCCGATACGGCGCCGCGCGATGCAGAATGGGGCGAGCGCTTCTTTCACGTTACCGATCCTGATGGCCACGAACTCAGCTTCGCCTGGCCCACTGCCGCCGGCCGTCAGCAGACTGTCAGTCCGCCGCGGGGTCCGGCAGTGCATTGTTGAGTATCGCGTCAAGCCATGAATACCAACGCGTCGGCCAACGGCACAAGCGGTCGCGCTATTGCGGTTGATCGATTGCGGTTGATCGAGCAGGTGAGATTTAGTCGGCCGACCGCCTCGCCTTTCTCGATCGTACTGTCCGGCCAGCCAAAACGCGGCCGAGCGGTGCTTCCTGCCGTCAGGCTCGCGCGGTTGAGAGGTTGCCGCGCCGTTTGACGGCACCGGCGGCTTTCGTGAAATCGGCCTCGTGAAACCACAGTAGAGGGAGTGATTAACCCGGCGCGAGAATTGTGGTGGCTTGCCAAGCGCCATGAGCTGCTTTTGGTTACGTCCGCCTGCGATAGGCGGTCGTGAGCAGCACGCCGCCTCGGCTAATAGGTCAAGGGTTTGGCAAAATCGCCGAATCCGTGCAAACGCAAGGGGATGAGCACGGATCGAGCGCTTCCCGCGGCGCACCCAGCGGGTGATCAACCATTGGTAGAGGCTACCAGCAAAGGGACGGTTGTGGTCGACACGTTCGGTGGCCGGATTCACGTGGAATGGGAGGAGGGCGAACGGGCGGCGGTGACGCCGCTGGGCCAGTTGCCGTTTTTCCTGGAATATCTGAAGCAAGGCGGCCTGTTTGATGGCTGGGTTGCCGGTTGCCCGCTGTACATGACCAGCCCGAACGCGCCGTCGAAGCGGGACATCTTGGGAACGGTGCTGCTGTCGGTGCTGGCCGGGCACTATCGCTACTCCCACATCACGACGCTGCGCTGCGATTCGGTCACGCCGCCATTGCTCGGGATGACGCGGGTGGTGAGTGAGGACGCGGTGCGTCGGGCATTGGGTAAGATTGAGGCAACGGCGGGGCGGCAGTGGGTCCAGGAGAACCTCGACTATTGTATCCGGCCGC
>JAFMSA010000671.1 GCA_017353855.1 Alphaproteobacteria bacterium | reverse complement strand
AGAGCCCGATCACATCCCAGAACTTGGCCTCGAATTGTTTATCGCGGGACAGCTTGAATGTCCGCGTCAGGTGCGGCTTGATGTCCTTCGCTGCCCACAGACGTGATTGGTACGAGCAGGGTCATTGTCTCAGCGCTTGCGCCTGGCTACCGACTGATCCTGATCGACATGCGCGGACATGGAGCGAGCGACAAGCCGCACGAGGCACACGCCTACGCGCTCGACCGCTGCGTCGGCGATGTCGTCGCCGTTATGGATGCGCTGGCCCGGCAAGGCTTGGGCGTCGGCCATATTAAGGCAAAAACCCGGCCGCCGTCCTGTCACTGCCACACCTGGATGACGCCGATTTGGTGTTGGTGACCTTGCCGTCGAGTTCGCTCTCCGAGGCCCAAAGGTGTCGCACGATGGCGTTGTTCCCGACGACCTGGACCCTCATGGCGGGCCATTCGAGCGACTTTAGGTTGCCCTTTCGCGTCATCACCCCGTCGATGAATTCGGCCTTGTTCTGGAGCCGAGCGTCCGAATGGCTGTAGCTCAGCTGCTCCGCGGTGAGCGTGTCGAGCTTCGCCTTGTCCTGTTTGATCACCGTCCGCAATTCCTCAACGGTTTTTTTACCGTCGCTGCACCATCCGATTGAGCCTGTGCCGATCCGATCAGCGTCGGCGCGCACACCTACAGCGGCAGGCGAGGGAAAGCTCGCCAACTCTCGCCGAGGAGCACGGCAGAGGGTGCCGACAGTTCCCCAGATTACGCGGCCGCCTTCGCTGGGACGGTAGGGGCCCAGCGAAGGGACGCAATCCGTCATCGCATCCCCCAGCTGTAGTCGCCCTGCGTGTCGCTTCTACAACTACAACGGTGGATTACCGGTGAATGACAATTTAGGCCGGTGAGGCGACCGACAGTCGCCCGACCGTGCCGTGTCGCTCGATAAAGCTAGCGACCATGCCGGATTTCTTTGCCTCTTCGATAAACGCCTTGAGAAACCCGAACGCGGCGGCCCTATTCTTGGGCGTTCCAACCGCCTGCTGCACCGCAGTGAACTGGCCGTCGAGAATGCGCGAGCCGGGACGCTTTGCCTGCGCGTCGATGAGGCCCGGCCGCAACCCGGCATAGGCGTCAAACCCGCCGGCATCAAACGCCTTGAGCGCGTCGGCGGCGTTGGCGAATTGGACCAATTCGCCCCTCTTATAATTGTTTTCGAGCCACAGGCCGTAGGCGCTGCGCGCGGTGACCGCGAGGCGCCTGCCGGGCTGGTCGACCTCGGTGACCGATTTGATCGGTGAGCCAGCGGGCACCAGATAGGTCGACTCGATCTCGGCATAGGCGGCGGTGAAGCTGATGACGGCGGCGCGCTGCGGCTCGGCGCCGATATTGCCGATATCCCACTTGCCGCTCTCCGCATCGTCGGCGATCTCGCCAGGTCGGGCGTAGGGGATGAACTTCACCGGCACGCCCAGCCGCGCGCCGATCGCCAGGGCCATGTCAGGAGAGACGCCGGTCGGGTCGCCGTTGGGCGCCTTGCCGGTGACCAGCAGGAAATTGCTCATATTGATCGCGGCGCGCAGCACGCCGGTCGGGGCGAGTTCGGCAACAACATTGGGATCAGCCATCGAGGTCTCCTTTGCGAAAGAAGAATTTTGGCCTGCCATTCCCGCGAGTGCCAGTTGTCCAAGGCAGGCGACGGAGGGCCCGGGCCCGATCCTGCCCGTGGGGCACCGAAAAAAGGAACGGCGGTTCTTGCATATCCGATCAGTTTGCCGCTGTCTGGGCCCGCACCAGCTGCAGCAGGGGCACTTCCGGGGTCGCCGCGCAATGGGTGTAGTGACGCCGAGGTCACGCAGCTGCGCGGCGTTGCGCGGAAAGGCGGCATGCGCCATCGGGATCGTCAGCCGTACGCCGCTACTGGTGGGTTGCGCACCGCGGCGCGCACCCAGCCGGTCGCTTCGATGAGTTTCGGATGGGCTGGACGGTCGCTGACGCCGAGCAAGCGCGACAGCGAGAGTCCGGCCGCGAGCAAAGCGACACCCTCGACCGCGGCGATCTCCTCCAATATGTTCGACCGCCTCCTATCTCCCCGATCATCCGCGCGAGCGCAATCTCTCGGTTCGAGGCTCGTAGCTTGTCCAAGGCGGTGAGCGCTTGGTGGACCCGCGGGATAGATGAAGCCGTCGCGATAGCGCGCCTCGCGCCGGAACGTCGCCTCGGCAATGGCCGCAGTGCTCATCGGTATGCGCCCTGAAGCGGGGGCGGGTTGATTCCGGCATTGTCGAGATGGTGGTGGTCACTCTGGTATTTGACATGCTGCTCGGCCCAAAGCGCCCGCATCAGTGCAGCACCCGGTCGGCCAAGCACATGCCTCGCGTGAGGAAAATGCCGAGCCAAATGCTAGCGGCTGAGCGCTGCGACGGTTTTGGCGCCGGCCTTGGCGATCCGCGCGATGGCCGACACGTCGACCGCGTGCGGCCAGCGGTCCTGCGGCAGGTGGAACAGCCGGTTGGTACCGACAAGGGTCAAATAATGGCCCCCGGCCTTATGGATGTCGCGCGTTTCGCCGCTCGGCGGCTGCGACGGCCGGGGAATGTCGTCGGGTGGCTGGCCGGCGCGGCTGAGTGCGGTGAGGCCCAGTCCGCGCAAATCGTCAGTATTGGATACCAGTGACAGCCGACCGCCGAAAGCGCCGATATTGGCGCCGTAATGAATCCATGTGGCGCCGCCGGGTCGGTCCCAGCCAGGCCGCCGCGCGGCAAAATCGTCGAGCCCGAGATGGCCGAGCTCGTGGCCGCTATTGGCGGTGAGGACGACATCGCGGCCGGGGGGCTGGGCAATGAGCGCGCGCAGGCTTTCGAGCCAGCAGACGATCCCGCCGCCACGCTCGGCGGTCGATTGCCACCATGAGCTGCGCGGCGTCATTACCACTAGGGGCGGCTCGCTACTATCACGGCCCTCGAGCGCGACGATGATGTTGATCGCCTGCGCCGGGGTACGCCGGCCGTGTGCAACGAGCCGCGCCATAACGCCTTGTCGTGCCGCGGCGAGCACGATGTCGCACGCCTC
>JAFMSA010000670.1 GCA_017353855.1 Alphaproteobacteria bacterium | reverse complement strand
TTGCCGTTGCGCACGAGCTTCAGCACTCCCGGCAAGCGTTCCACATCTTTTGTGTTTACGCCGCGCAAGCTTGCGCGATAGCTCGGCGGTCTGACGACGCGCGCATGCACCATGCCGGGAAGCCGGAGATCCTGCACATAAGCGACCCCGCCCGTGACTTTTGCCGGGATGTCGACCCGCTGTAGCGGCTTGCCGGTGATTGTGGGTTTCGACGGCGCCGGCAGTGCCGGTTGCCCCCGAGCGTGCTGGTGCAGCAACCCTCCGGAGACGAGCTCGCCAAAGCCGATATGCCGGCCGTCCTGTGCCATTACGGAGCCGTTTTGCACGACGAGGCGTTCGCGTGGCAGATTGAGCCGCGCCGACGCTGTCGCCACGAGGAGTGCGCGGACCTGCGCTGCCGCATTGAGGACCGCTGTCCCGCTGTCCTGCATCGAGTGGCTGCCGGCGGTATAGCCTTCGTTCGGAGTACGGCCCGTATCCGCAGTTACGAGCGTGATCGCCGAGGGATCGACGCCGAGCGCTTCCGCCGCCACCTGTAAGAGAGCAGTCCTGATGCCTTGGCCGAGTTCGACCTTGCCGGTCAGCACCGTAACCCTGCCGTCGGCATCGATCGCGATCCACGAGTCGAGAAACGGCGTCTTCTTGAGGCTGCCCGGCAGCCGCGCCTCCGGCTGTGCCGCAACCCCCGCCGGGAGCGGCAGCGAAAACCCGACGATGAGCGCACCGCCGCCGGCAAGAAACCCGCGCCGGAGAATGCCTGTCTTGGTGTTCATCTCGCTGTTTCTCCCGCGTTTGCCGGAGCCGCCGCCTGCATCGTTTGCGCCGCCCGGCGCACCGCACGCAGAATTCCCACGTATCTCTCGCCGCGGCACAAACTTGGCGTCATGTGCCGCCGAATTTCCGCGTCCGACGGCGAGGAATTGCGATCCAACAGCGCCTGCGCTCCCACCATCATTATGCCGGCAGTGCAGTAGCCGCACTGCGCAGCCTGCTCCTCGATAAAGGCGCGCTGCACCGGTCCCGGGTTGCCGGGGACACCTAGCCCCTCGATCGTCTTGATCTGCCGGTTCTCGAGCACGGAAATGGCGTCAGACACGAAAAGACCGGGCGGTCGACAATCACCGTACACGCTCCGCACTGGCCGAGCCCACCGCCGAATTTGCCGCCGTTGGGCGCCAGCTGATCGACACGTAGAGGAGGGGGCGTAGTCGGATCCGCCGCGAGCTGATGTGGTCGACCGTTGCCTGTAAGATTGATGGTTTCTGCTCCTCGATCCCGATCTCGAGCACGCGAGCGGCCGTATCCGCGCCAGGCGGCGCGATCGGTGGCATGTGCCCGGAAATCGTTCAACGCGGCGGCCTGCCGATTGGTCGGGATGTCCGCAAAGCCCGGCATCATTCCCTCTTCTTCCGGCATGATCCCGTCGAGAATAGTGCGGATCAGTTTGCGCGGATCGGGCTGGCTGACGGTAGCCCTAAGCACCAGCCCGACGGGTGCGGGACCTGCCGCGCGGTGACAACCGGCACACGCGCTCGCGAAATGTACCGAGTCCCTCGACGGGATAGCCGCCGGTCCACCTTTTGCCGGTCGCGTTCTCCGGCTGGAATTTGCCCTCCTCGAAGAACAAAAGCTGCCAGCCGGCGAGGACCGGACCGCTGGCGCGGGAAGGGCAGCTCGTTGAGCGGGCGCACGGCGCACCGGCTCGCGCGTCATCACATAAACATAGATCGCCTTGAGCCCGGGATCACTGATCTTTGTAAAATAATCATAGGGAAATGCCGGATCGAGATCGCGCCCGTCGCGGTGGACCCCTCGCGCATGGCACGTTGAAATGTACCTTGCGACCATTTGCCGATCCCGCTCTCGGCATGGGAGTGATGTTTGGTCGAGTAGATCGTGCCAAACGGCGTAAGGATCGGCAGGCCGCCCGCGAAAGGTTCGCCGTCGTGGCCGGGCTGACACGCGCGCGCCTGCCGATCGCCCTAACCTCGGAGGCTGCGGCGATCAATCAAAACTCGCGGGCTCGATCGGCGCAAGCGAGCGGTACCGCGCCCGGAGCATGGCGCCGCCGAGATGACCGGGGTCAGCCCGCCTGTCGCAAGCAGCGTGCGTGCCGGGTTCATGCCTCTTCCTCTAGGTGTGCAGGCGCACCGGGCGCCACGGCAGCCGGTGGACACGGCGATCGGAAACCGCCAGGATGCACCTCATCGGGACCGAATTCGCGCGAGGAGCGGCAATGAACCGGCTCGATGGCAAAACCGCGTTGATTACCGGCGCCGCGCGCGGGATCGGCGCCGAAACCGCTAGGTTGATGGCCGAGGCGGGAGCCAGGATCGCGATCGGAGACGTGCTGGACGAGCCTGGCCGTAAGACCGCCCGCGCCATCGAGGACCACGGCGGCGAGGCTCTCTACATCCATCTCGACGTCGGCCGCGAGGAGGAGTGGACCGCCGCGATCTCGGCCGTAACCGGCCGCTTTGGCGGCCTCGACATTCTCGTCAACAACGCCGGGATCTTTCTCGGCAGGGGCCTCGAAGAGGCGACCCTCGGCGACTGGCGGCGGCTGTGCGCGGTCAATCTGACCGGCGTTTTCCTCGGCACCAAGGCTGCGCTGCCGGCATTGCGCACCAGCGGGCAGCGCAGCCCGCACGGGAGCGTGATCATCAATCTCTCATCCGTCGCCGGGGTCGTCGGCTCATCGAACGATCCGCTCTATTCGATGACCAAGGGCGGGGTCGCGTTGTTCACGAAATCAGCGGCCCTCGAATTCGCGCGCAAGGGCTATCGGATCCGCGTCAATTCCATCCATCCCGGCACGACACAGAGTGATATGGGCGATCAGGTGCTCGCGATAAGGGCGCGCAACCTGGACACCAACGACCTCGAACCGGCCCGCCGGCAGGCACTGGCCCGCATCCCGATGGGGCGTATGGGAACGACCACCGATATCGCCAAGGGCATCGTTTTCCTCGCCTCGGATGACGCCGCTTTCATGACCGGCACCGGTCTGGTCGTCGACGGCGGCATCACCGCGCAGTGAGCCGGCCTGACCCGCCG
>JAFMSA010000124.1 GCA_017353855.1 Alphaproteobacteria bacterium | reverse complement strand
TCCGGCTCGGAACTCAGGATCTCCAGCGCCCGAGCGGCAGTTGTCGCCTCGATCGCCGAATGACCGAGATCCTCGAGCATGGCGACGGTGCCGGCGCCGACCATCGCGTCGTCATCGACGACCAGCACCCGCAGAGAACGAGCCTGCGGGAGTTGCAGTGCGGCCGGCATCGGCTTGGCCTGATCCCTTTCGCGGGGATCCGAAACCGGCAGCCAAAGATCGACCCTGGTCCCATGACCCGGCTGACTGCTGATCCGCATCATGCCCCCAGACTGGGCGACCAGCCCGTCGACCATTGACAGGCCGAGACCGGTTCCCCGGCTGCGGCCCTTCGTCGTAAAAAACGGCTCGGTGGCCCGCTGCAGGGTCGCCTCATCCATGCCGCAGCCGGTATCTGCGATCGCGGTGCGGATGTAGCGCCCTGGCTGAAGACCCGGCGCCTCTGCGCCCGTGGCCCGTTCGGCGCGAGCGCTGATCGACAGATGACCGCCAAGCGGCATCGCATCCCGGGCGTTTACGGCGAGGTTCAACAAGGCCAGCTCGAGCTGGTTGGGATCGACGCGAACGGGCGCGAGCGTGGCTTCAAAGTCGGTGGCGATCTCGATCGTCGGTCCCAGCGAGTGGCGCAGCATGTCGATCATGCTGTTGACGAGTTTGGCAATCTCCACCGGCTCCGGCCTGAGCTCCTGGCACCGCGCGAAGGCAAGCATTCGCTTGGTCAAACTCGCTCCGCGCTCCGCCCCCTGAATTGCACCGTCGACCAGGCGCTGGATCCGCGGGTCCGCCGGGACGTATTTCTTCAACAGCTCAAGATTGCCGAGCACAGTCATCAGTAAATTGTTGAAATCGTGCGCAACACCTCCGGTCAGCTGACCCAGGCTCTCGAGCTTCTGCATCACGTGCACCTGAGCCAGCGCCTCTTCGCGCTCGCGGGTGCGGTCCTCGACCCGTCGTTCGAGTTCCGCGTTCGCCCGAGCGAGCTCCGCGGTGCGCTCGCCGACACGGGTTTCGAGCTCCGCATTCAGCTTCTCCAGCTGACGGGTCTTTCGATAGAGTTCCGCAAACACCCGGACCTTGGCCCGCAACAGCTCGGGAACGACCGGAACCGGAACGTAATCCACCGCCCCGAGCTCGTAGCCGCGCAACAGATCGGGCTCGGTCACCTGAATTGCCGAGACGAAAATGATCGCGGTGTGCCGGAACCGCGGATGATCGCGGATCATCGTGGCGAGCTGAAAACCGTCGAGGTCGGGCATACAGACGTCGATCAGGATGATAGCGATGTTGCGTTTGAGCAGCTGCTCGAGCGCCCCGGTCGCCGAACCTGCCTTGATCAGGTTTTCGCCCAGGGGGTCTAGGATCGCCTCATAGCTCAGCAGCTTGGCCGGCTGATCGTCGACGAGCAGGATGTCAACCTTTTCCTGCTCGCTCACGTAGGCCCCCACAGCAGAAGCCTCTGCGGCGGGCGGGCCGATCGCCCGGGGCGCGAACTTCATCTGTGCAGCCACATGCGCAGGACGGACAGGAGTTCCTCGGTGTCGACCGGTTTAGCGAGATAATCGCTAGCGCCTGCCTCGAGACACTTTTCCCGGTCGCCCTTCATCGCCTTGGCGGTCAATGCGATGATCGGCAGCCGCCGACAGGCGGGGTTATCACGGATCATTTGAATGGTTTGATACCCGTCCATTCCGGGCATCATGATATCCATCAGCACGAGCGCTATTTCCGGCCTCGATCCGACGAGCTCTATCGCCTCGCCGCCGGTCGTTGCGGTCAGGACGTACATGCCGCGGCGCTCCAGCGCACTGCTGAGCGCGAAGATGTTACGGGTATCGTCGTCGACCAGGAGCACCGCCTTACCGGCCAAATTCTCGTCCGAACGGTGAAGGCGCTCGAGTATTAGCTGCTTGTTCCGCGGGAGGTCGGCGACCACCCGATGCAAGAACAGGGCAGTTTCGTCCAACAGCCGTTCCGGCGACTCGACACCCTTGACGACCACGCTGCGCGCCAGCGCGTGAAGCTTGGCATCTTCATCCGATGTCAGCTCCTTGCCGGTAAAAACGACGACCGGCAAATCCCGCAGGGTCGGATCGCTGCGAACAGCTTCGAGCACCTCGAAGCCCGACATGTCCGGCAAGCCGAGATCCAGCACCGCACAGTCGAACCGCTGGTCGCGCAATGAGTTGAGGGCTTGCCACCCCGTTGCCGCAGTCACGATCTCGAGATCATCGTGGCCGAGCAGTGCAGATATGCCGAGTTGCTCGGCGGGGCTGTCCTCGATCACCAGCAGGCGTCGCCGGTGCGGTGCTGCATAGGACTTGATACGCTCGAGTGCGGCTTCGAGATCCTCCGTCGTCGACGGCTTGGTCACAAACGAGAACGCTCCGCAGGCAAGACCACGCTGGCGGTCTTCATCGAGTGTGACGACCTGCACCGGAATGTGGCGCGTCGCGGGATCCTGCTTGAGCTCACTCAGCACAGTCCACCCGAGCATGTCGGGCAGAAACACGTCCAGCGAAATCGCGGTCGGCCGATATTCGCGGGCAAGCGCCAGCGCGTCGGCGCCACCCGTCGCCATCAGCACCTTGAACCCGGCGTCGCGGGCCAGGTCGGTCAGTACTCGGGCATAGTGCGGATCGTCCTCGACGATCAGCAATATCGCATCGCCGGGCTGCAGCCGCGCGCGGTCGTCCGGATTTTGCTCGGCCGGCGAGGGAAACGCCAGCGCCGCGTCATCGGCGCGTGCCGCACCATTGCCGGACACTGACGGGCTCGCCGCAGAGGCGCCCGCGTATTTGAGCGGCAGGTACAGTGTGAAGGTGCTCCCGGCGCCGGGGGTGCTGTGCAGCTGGATCTCGCCGCCAAGCAGAGTTGCCAGTTCGCGGCTGATTGCGAGACCCAGACCCGTGCCGCCAAATCGGCGATTGGTGCTCGCATCGGCCTGCTGGAAGGCTTCGAAAATGATTCTCTGCTTTTCCACCGGGATGCCGACGCCGGTATCGCAAACCTCGAAAGCGACCACCCCCGGCGCGTTTGTCAGCGCCGGGTGGTCCGGGCTCCATCCGCTCGTCGCGGCGCGAATGCCGAGTGTGACGCCGCCCTGTTCGGTGAATTTGAAAGCGTTCGACAGCAGATTCTTAAGCACCTGCTGCAGGCGCTTGGAGTCGGTGATCATACTGCGGCCAAGCGCCGGATCGATCCGCACCTCGAAGGACAAACGCCGGCTCTCGGCTTCGTGCCGGAAGGGCCGCGCGAGGATATCCCGCAACGTGACGAAGAAGACCTCGTCGACCTCCACAGTTACGGTCCCGGATTCGATCTTCGAGAGATCGAGAATGTCGC
Organism: Alphaproteobacteria bacterium; assembly: GCA_017353855.1. Lineage (GTDB taxonomy): Bacteria > Pseudomonadota > Alphaproteobacteria > ATCC43930 > CGMCC-115725 > AP-15. The sequence goes on along the minus strand of JAFMSA010000124.1, from coordinate 5,762 downwards.
TGATCAGGTTCATCAGGTCGGTCCCCGCACCATGGATCGTGCGGGCGAACTCGACCTGCTTGGGTGTCAGGTTGCAGTCCGGATTTTCGGCGAGCTGCTGACCAAGGATCAGGATACTGTTAAGCGGCGTGCGCAGCTCGTGCGACATGTTGGCGAGGAAGTCGGATTTGTATTTCGATGCCAGAGCAAGCTCGCTGGCTTTCTCTTCCAGCGCGCGTCGGGCCTGCTCGATTTCCCGGTTTTTTCGCTCGACTTCGACATTGCGTTCCTCGAGCTGCTGCGCCTTTTGCCCCAGCTGCTCGTTCGTCTGCTGCAGTTCACGCTGCTGCGCCTGGAGTTCGGCGGCCAGCTGCTGCGACTGGGTCAACAGACCCTCGGTCTGCATCATCGCCTCGATGCTGTTCAGCACGATGCCGATGCTGGCGGTGAGCTGATCGAGGAATGAGATCTGCAGGGGAGTGAAGGTTCCGAGCGAAGCGAGCTCGATGACTGCCTTGACCTGCCCCTCGAACAGCACCGGCAGTACGACGACATTCCTCGGCATCGCCCTGAACAGCCCGGAGGTGATCGGCGCCACATCCTCGGAGATTTGCGTGATCAGCATGCGACGCGTATCGGCCGCGCACTGCCCGACCAGCCCCTGCCCGAGGCGCAAGCGTTGGGGATGGCTGAAGGGTTCCGCATCGTCGGCAAAGGCCGACAGAAGCCGCAGCCCGTTGTCGCCCTCGGCCAGATAAATGACGCCGTTATGCGCATTGATCAGCGGCGCCAGTTCCGACAACAGCATGCGGCCGACGGTTGCCAGATCGCGCTGACCCTGAAGCATATTGGTGAAGCGCGCGAGGTTCGTCTTGAGCCAGTCCTGCTCGGTATTGCGCTCAGTGGTGAACCGCAGATTGTCGATCATTGTGTTGATGTTGTCTTTGAGCTCCGCGACTTCGCCGCGAGCATCCACCTCGATCGATCGGGTCAGATCGCCCCTGGTCACGGCCGTGGCAACCTCGGCGATGGCGCGCAGCTGGGTGCTCAGATTGGCAGCCAGCAGGTTGACCGTGCCGGTCAGATCCTCCCGGGCCCCCGCAGCGCCGCGAACATCGGCGCGGCCGTCGTCACCAACCTCATGCGCAACCGTCGTAACCTGATCGGCAAAGCTTGCCAGCGTTTCGGTCAGATTGTTGATTGTCTCGGCGAGCGCTGCTACCTCGCCCATCGAGCCGACAGCCAAATTCTGCTTCAGATCGCCATTGGCGACGGCCGTAACGACCTTGACGATGCCCCGCACTTGCTCGGAGAGGTTGACGGCCATCATATTGACGGTGTCCGTCAGGTCCTTCCACGTGCCGCCGACGCCGGGGACCATGGCCTGGCCGCCGAGCTTGCCTTCCGTACCAACCTCGCGCGCCACGCGCGTCAGTTCCGAAGCGAAGACATTGAGCTGATCGACCATCGTGTTGATCGTGTTCTTCAACTCGAGGATCTCGCCTTGAACGTCGACCGTAATCTTGCGCGACAAGTCGCCATTCGCGATTGCAGTGGCGACCTCGGCGAAGTTACGCACCTGCGCCGTCAGATTGCTCGCCATCGAGTTGACGCTCTCCGTCAGATCCTTCCACACGCCGCTGACCTCGGGAACCTGTGCCTGACCCCCGAGCTTGCCGTCGGCGCCCACCTCGCGCGCAACCCGCGTCACCTCCGAGGTGAGCACGCTCAGCTGCCTGATCATCGTGTTGAGGATTGTCGCCGAGTGCAGGAACTCGCCTTTTAACGGGCGTCCATCCACATCGATCCGGACCGTGCGCAAAAGATCGCCCCGCGCTACCGCGGCGACTGCCTCTGTCACCGCCGCCGTCGGCCACAGCAGATCATCGATCAACCCATTGAGCGACGCCTCCATCGCGCCCCAGGCGCCGTTCGACAGTGCGAACCTGACCCGTTGCCGGGTCTCGCCGTCGCGGCCGACCACACGCCCGACATGCTCGAGCTGACGGGCCATTTGTTCGTTGGCTGCGGCGATCTCGTTGAAGGAGTCGGCAATCTTTCCCCACACTCCCGTCCGATCACCCGCCAACCGTGCCGAGAAGTCACCCCGACCCATCGCCTGCAGCGCGGTCAGCAGTGCTTGCGCCTCGCAGGCGCCCTCGAGGCGCCCGTCGGACCGGAGATCGCCGTTCACTTCCCCGCTTGCGAGCGTACCGTGCGGCACACCTTCAGAGACAGCCTCGGTGAGCGATTCACGGGGCGCCATGCGTCGGCTCCTGTCTGCGGCGAAGTCTTAAGATCGGAATATGTTAGTTAACCCTACCAAACCCCGCGCGCCGGGATCAAAGACTCCGCTTTACGACTAGACATTTTACTTGGAATCATATCACACCGGAGGGCAGAAGACTGAAAGCCCCTATTTTTCGTCTGTCGTAATTTTTTGTAACGGCGGTTAACGCCGAAATAACAATTTGTAACTTAGCGCGAACCGGACTCGGTCGTGATAATCTCGCCGTTGCAGCTGCACTCGGGAAGGGCAAGCGCAAGAAAAGCGTCGACAACGCTCTCCGGCGGCGGCAGGACCGCCGCATTTTCTCCGGGGAAGACGCGTGAACGCAGACGGGTGCGCACGATGCCCGGGTCGATTAAATTGGCGCGAACCCGGGTCTTCGCAATTTCGCCGGCATAGATCTTTACGAGCGCTTCGAGCCCCGCCTTGCTTACGGCGTAAGGACCCCAGTAAGGAAGAGTGCGGCCCGCGACCGATGCCGTGACGAAAATCGCACGCCCGGACGCGGCGGTGCGCAACAGCGGGTCCATCGCCCGGATCAGCCGCCAGTTCGCGGTCAGGTTAAGATCGATGACTTCGGTCCAGGTCGCAGGGTCGATGTGACCAAGCGGCGAGAACGTGCCGAATTCGGCCGCGTTACCGACGAGAATGTCGAGCCGTCGATAACGCTCGAATAGCGCGGCGGCAAGTTCGTCGATCTTTATAAAATCGCGCAGGTCCAACGGGACGAGGGTGGCGCTGCCGCCCGCCGCCCGGATTTCGTCATCGACCTCCTCGAGACCGCCCACAGTGCGCGCGGCGATGACAACATGCGCCCCCTCTTCCGCAAACCGGCGCGCCACCGCCGCGCCGATGCCGCGTGAAGCACCGGTGATCAGCGCTACCTTGCCGGCGAGGCGGCCCATCAGCTCAAATCGTGCGACCGCGCCGCTCTATCGCCACCAGTGCGATAATGCTGAGCAACGCAGTGAACATCAGATAGTAGCTCGGCGACAGCGCATCGCCGGTCGCCGCGATCAGCCAGGTCGCCACGAACGGGGCGAAGCCGCCGAAGACAGTCACCGAGATACTGTAGCTGAACGCCACCCCGACCGCGCGCGTCTCAACCGGGAACTGCTCCGAGAGGAGCGACGGCAGGACACCGCTATATCCGGCCTTGACCAGGTTGAGCCAACCGACCGCGAATATTGCCGTCGCCGCCGAGGGATGCGCGACCATCAGGTAAAAAACCGGATACGACGTCGCGAAGAACAGCCACCCCATCGCCAACATGATCCGCGCGCCGGATAGCTTATCGGACCAGTGCCCCGCCACCAGCGAGAAGACGGCCAGAATGACCCCGCCCACCAGTGTCGCGACGAAACCGACCGATGGCGCCAGGTGAAGCTGCTTCACCCCGTAAGTCGGGATGTACAGCAGCAGGTAATAAGAGCTGTTCGAGATGATCGAAGCGCCGAGTCCCAGCAGTACCTGGAGCGGCTGCCGGCGCAGCAGGTAGCGGATCGGAACACTCTCGGGGCGGGAGTCGAGAAAGGCCGGTGTCTCGGCCATCTGGGACCTGATGTAGAGCCCGGCGGGGCCAACCAGCAAACCGAAGACATAGGGAATGCGCCATCCCCAATCGACTAACTGCTCATGAGTCAGAAGCGTCGTCAGCGCAACCCCGAACAACGCGACGAAGACCGAGATGATCCCGGTGCTGGCCCATTGCCAGCTTGCTGCGAAACCCTTGCGCGCCGAACCGTGCTCGACGAGGAAGGCGACGGCGCTGCCGAACTCGCCGCCGACCGAAAACCCCTGCAGCAGGCGCGCAATCGTTATCAGAACCGGCGCAGCGAGGCCGAGCCTCGCATAACCCGGTGTAGCGACCATGATCGCCGTGCCGATCATCATGAGCGCGATGGAAAGGGTCAGACCGGCCTTGCGGCCGTGGCGATCGGTATAGGCGCCGATCAGCGCCGCTCCAAGCGGCCGCACGACGTAAGAGAGGCCGAACGCGCCGAATGTCACAAGCAACGAGACGGTCGGGTTGCCGGTCGGGAAAAACACCTCAGCGATCGTCACGGCGAAATAGCCGTAGACCAGGAAATCAAACCACTCGAGAACATTGCCGACCGTCGCCGCGACGACCACGCGGGACAGCGGTGGCGCGGCTGAATCCTCACGGTTACCGGCGGTCATCACACCTCTCGCATGGAGGCCCTCGCCTTCGGGCGAGGCAGGAAATCCGCCCGCGCGGGAGCGCGGCCGAAAGTTTTGCAGGCCAACGGAAATCTTCATGGACGTGAAGGGTGCGACCGACCGTGAGCATCCGCCTTGACCCGACGACGGATCGGGACCCAATCCCGACCGCAACGCTGTCGGCCTCGCGCGGGTGCTTCAATGCCGTTGCGCCGCGGGGGCGGGAACACGGCAAGAAGAACGCAGTCGCATCGCACCGGGCAAGCTCGCGTTGCGGGCCGCGCACCCGGACATGACTTCGCAGCTCGCGATCCCGGCGCGCGTGAGGGCAACCGAAGCGCTGCATTCGGCTTTGGCATCGCAGAAGAAAGCTGGAACCACCATCACGGCGGCGCATTGGGAATGCGGCACCGTGCGCTCCGACACCGGCGGCTTCCGGCTCGAGAAAGGCAACGGCATCGCCGGTTTCGCCACCGCGGCCGGCTGCCATTGCAAGGCTGTAAAAGCTGGCGCGAAGCTGTTGGCTTGACATCCCTCGGTGGTCCAAATCGGGGCGCCTGTGAAACCGCTGCTGCGACGGACGGTGCCAAGCTTTCTTCAATCTGCGAGCGGGAGAGGCTCTTGCCGATCCCCACGCGATGAGCATCGGAGCGGATCGTCCGTCGAAGAGGATAGGCCCGGACACCAGGCCGCAGATGATGTACCCACCGCGCAATACACAGTGGCGAGAGCTGCGGAGAGTTTCCGGGATGCCCCTCGGAATCCCCGGCTTTAGCCGTGGGGAGGTTCAGCTTTACGCATATAGCTGCCCGGATACGGATATGCGACGCGACGAAATTGCGCACGGGAAAACCCGCTTCAGCGGCACGCCGGGCGGCGGTCCGCACAATAGCGAAAGCGCTCGCCCGTTCGCCGGAGCCGATTCCTCCCTCGAGGGTTCCTCGGTTTGCGTAGAGCGGGATTGATTTCGCCGACTGCCGGCCGAACCGGATCTGCTGAGTTGCATCGACCGGGTGGCGTCGTTGGGGCTTCGCGGGACAGCGCAGCAGAGCTGTTCGGTTGGTGGCCGATCCAATCCAATGCGCAAACGCCAACCCAAGCGCGCTGCCGGCGAACTCGTGCTTTGCGATTGCGGCAAGGAATGTTTTTTTGCGCGGCCGTCGCTCGCTCGTGAACTCCTCTCGATGGGTGACGAGGCGGGTTCGAGGTCAGCGCAACGACAGCCCGGCGGCCCGTTACCGAGGCGACACCCGCGAGCAGCCGCGGCCGCAAATATCGACGAAATAAGGTTCAGGCCGGCGCAGCCAGCAGT
>JAFMSA010000123.1 GCA_017353855.1 Alphaproteobacteria bacterium | reverse complement strand
ACGAAAATTACGGTGCTCGATGCCTCCGGATAAAAGACTTTGGTCAATCCCTCGACAAGACCCAATGAAAAACCGCTGATGATCGCCCCGAGGATCGAACCCATCCCGCCGATCACGACGACGGCGAAGACCGTGATGATAATGTTCGACCCCATCAACGGGCTGACCTGGTAAATTGGCGCAGCCATGACCCCGGCGAGCCCGGCCAGCGCAACACCCGCCCCATAGGTCAATGTGATCATTCGGGGCACGTTGACGCCGAAGGCCTGAACGAGGACCGGGTTCTCGGTCGCCGCCCGCAAGTAGGCGCCGAGCCTCGTGCGTTCGATCGCGAACCACGTACCGAAGCACACCGCCAGTGAGGCGACGACAACCCAAGCGCGATAGTTCGGCAGAAACATGAACCCAAGGTTCCGGCCGCCCAGGAGCTCGGGCGGGATCGCATAAGGCTGACCCGAAGACCCGAATTGCTGCTGGAACAACCCCTCGACCACGAGCGCCAGACCAAAGGTCAACAGAAGACCATAGAGATGGTCGAGCCCGTAAATGCGGCGCAGCAACAGGCGCTCGATCACTATGCCGGACATGCCGACGATGATCGGCGCCACGATCAGCGCAGGCCAATAGCCGAGCCCGAGCGTGTGCAACACGAACCACGCACAAAATGCGCCCAGCATGTATTGTGCGCCGTGCGCGAAGTTGACGATGTTTAATAGCCCAAATATCACGGCCAGCCCGAGGCTCAACATGGCGTAAAAAGCGCCGTTGATCAGTCCGACCAAAAGCTGCGCGAACAGCGCCGGCGCCGGCGGCATTGTCAGAGGCAACCCGAACATATTGCTTGCGAAATTCCTCAGTGCCTGAACGGATGGCCGCGTGGAGATCGGTTAGCGCGCAAGTTGCCCCACAAGGATCCCTCCATTCCGGACGACAGGGATACGGCAGGACAGGCCGTTGTTCAACACGCGCCCGCTAGCGGGCAGCTCGTCGATGCTGCTACATCGAACCCGCAGGTTCACCAATCGAGAGGGGACCGGGGATTTATTGCTTTTGAGCACAAGAGACCAGATCTTGCGTTATCAGCGCATTCCTCGCCGCGGCCGCCCACCCGGCGAGATGCTGATTGGCGAAGCGCGGGTCGGCAGCCGCTCCCTGCGACTGTGGAAATCTCTCGCAGAACTGACCGATCAGTTTTGCGAGGCCTGCACCGTGAAAGGCAGATGTTCTGCCGGATTGGGTGACAGGTTCCTGCCGCGGGCTCCAAGAGAGATTTCCACGGCCGCAGCCCCGCGCACCTTGCCTGTCGGTAATTTACCAGATGGGCGGCGCGCCGCGGAGACCGTCAACCTTTAACCAACGGGCATTGGTTGGGCCCGGAAAGCTTGAACGCCTGCTCTCCCGGGATCACTGCGATTTGTTTGTAGTAATCCCAGGGATATTTCGACTCGGAAGGTTTTTTGACCTCGAACAGATACATGTCGCGGACAAGGGTCCCGTCTTCGCGGATCTTGCCGTTCTTGGTCATGAAGTCGTTGACCGGGACCGCTTTCATCTGTTTGACGACGGTCGCACCGTCGTCGCTGTTCGTCGCTTTGACGGCCGCGAGATAGTGCATGATCGAGCCGTAGACCCCGGCCTGCACCATCGTCGGCTGGCGATTCATCTTGTCGAAGAAGCGCTTGGACCAGGCGCGCGTTGCGTCATTCTGATCCCAATAGAATGCTGAGGTCAGCTCCAGCCCTTGCGCCGCCTGCAATCCCAGGCTGTGAACGTCCGATATAAAAACGAGCAGCCCGGCGAGCTTCTGACCGCCCTCGGTGATGCCAAACTCGGCCGCCTGCTTGATCGAGTTGATCGTGTCGCCGCCGGCATTGGCAAGACCGATGATCTTGGCCTTCGAATTTTGCGCCTGCAGCAGGAAGGAGGAGAAATCCGCGGTATTGAGCGGCGCCCGCACGGAACCGAGCACCTTGCCGCCATTCTCTTCGACCACCTTCGTCGTGTCGCGCTCGAGCGCGTGGCCAAAGGCGTAATCCGCGGTAATGAAGTACCACGTGTCCCCGCCGGCCTTGACAACCGCGGCGCCGGTGCCGTTTGCGAGGGCCAGAGTGTCGTAAGTCCAATGCACCGAGGTCGGCGAGCAGGCCTTGCCGGTCAGGTCAGAGTCGGCGGCGCCGGAGATCAGGAACGCCTTGTTCTTCTTGCGGGCGACCTCCTGAACGGCGAGTGCCACGCTCGAAGTCGGCACATCGACGATCGCATCGACGCCGTCATTGCCGAACCATTGCGTCGCAATCGCCGAGCCGACATCAGGCTTGTTCTGGTGGTCGGCGCTGACCAGCTCGATCTTCTTGCCGTTCACCGTGCCGCCGAAATCGTTGATGGCCATCCGCGCCGCCTCAACCGATCCGGGGCCGCCTATATCGGCGTAAAGCCCGGACATGTCGCTGAGGACGCCGATCTTGACGACATCGCCGGAGATCTCGGCGGACGCCGTCCTGGTGAGCATCAACGCGACGGCAAGACCGAATATTGTGGCAAGGCCCGCGGGGCTCTTGCTTCGGATAGAGGCACCCATCGCCCCCCGCGGAAGCGGGCGGCCCCACGACGTTGGAAATCCGCTCTTCATAACTCAAGACCCCTACACCCCGAGATACGTGTGCAGCTTGGCGGTGTTCCGCGCAAGATCTTCGTTGCCGATCATGTCGACCACGCGCCCGTGCTCGACGACGTAGTGGCGGTCGGCGAGCGTCGCCGCAAAATGGAAATTCTGCTCGACGAGCAGGATCGTGAAGCCCTTTTCCTTCAGGCGCCGGATCACGTCGCCGATCTGCCGCACGACGACCGGTGCGAGACCCTCGGTCGGCTCGTCCAGCAACAACAGATCCGCACCGGTCCGCAACATCCGGGCAATCGCGAGCATCTGCTGCTCGCCGCCGGAAAGCTTGGTGCCCTGGCTGCGGCGGCGCTCTTGCAGATTGGGAAAAAGCGCGTAGATCTCGTCGATGCTCATCCCGCCCGGCGACAGGATGGGCGGAAGCAGCAGGTTTTCCTCGACGTCGAGGCTCGCAAACACCCCGCGCTCCTCCGGACAATAAGCGATGCCGAAGCGGGCAATCCGGTTCGACGGCAGGCCGACGAGCTCGTTGCCGCGATACACCACCGAACCCCGACGCTGCGGGATGATCCCCATGAGCGCCCGTAACGTCGTCGTCTTGCCGGCCCCGTTGCGGCCGAGCAGAGTGACGACCTCGCCCTCGCTCACGGCAAAGCTGATCCCATGCAGGATGTGCGATTCGCCATACCACGCGTGCAGGTCCTCGACCCCGAGCAGCCGCTCAGGCATGGCCCGTTCCGAGATAGGCTTCGGCGACCTCGGGATTTGCCGAAACCGTCGCGTAATCCCCCTCGGCCAGCACGCGGCCGCGGGTCAATACCGTGATCACATCGCACAGGTCGGCGACGACCGAGAGATTGTGCTCGACCATCAACACCGTGCGATCCGCCGCTACCTGGCGGATCAGCGCCGAGATCCGTCCGATATCCTCCTGACCGAGCCCCGCCATCGGCTCGTCGAGCAACAGCATCGCCGGATCGAGTGCAAGCGTCGTCGCAATCTCGAGCGCCCGCTTGCGTCCGTAAGGCAGCTCGCTTGCCAGCGCGTCTCCCAGCCCCGAGAGCCCGACCGCATCGAGCAGCGCCTCGCTTCGCGGGCCGAGGCTGTCGAGGACGCGCTCCGAGCGCCAGAAATGAAACGAATTCCCGAGCTTGCGCTGCAGCGCGACGCGGACGTTGTCCCGCACCGTCAAGTGAGGGAATACCGCCGAGATCTGAAACGAGCGCACCATACCGCGGCGCGCGACATCGGCCGGCCGCGCGCCGGTGATGTCCTCGTCTTCGAATATGATGCGCCCCGCCGTCGGTTCGAGAAATTTCGTCAACAGATTGAACACGGTGGTCTTACCGGCGCCGTTCGGGCCGATCAACGCGTGAATAGTGCCCCGGCGGATCCGAAGGTCCACCTCGTGCACTGCCGTGAAGCCGCGGAATTCCTTGGTGAGACCGCGGGTTTCGAGAATCAGCTCGTCCAACCTGAATAGCCGGGCCGACCGGCCGAGGCCGGTATTGTGTTCATCGTCCGGCTAGCCTAATCCGGGCATGCGGCAGGAGCAACCGGCGGAGGGTGATAGAGGTGGACGATCCGATCGAGCGTGCCGTGACCGCGATCCGTTTCGACGCCGAAGGGCTCGTGCCGGCGATCGCGCAGCAGCACGACACCGGCGAGGTCCTGATGATGGCCTGGATGAACCGCGACGCAGTGCGCGTGAGCCTCGCCGAAGGGCGCGTGTGCTATTGGTCACGCTCGCGCAGGAAGCTGTGGCGCAAGGGCGAAACCTCGGGGCAGGTACAGTGGCTGCGCGAGCTGCGTCTCGACTGCGACGGCGATACGGTGCTGCTGCTCGTCGACCAGCGCGGCGTCGCCTGTCACACCGGTCGACGCAACTGTTTCTTCCGGGCCTGGCGGAATCAGGAATGGGCCGTCATCGCCGAACCGCAGGTGCCGCCGGAAACGCTTTATTCCGACGAGACCCTTAATGGCGGCCCTTCACCCGCAAGCGAGGCGGGGCGCGCGCCCGCTACCGCAACGGCGGGCACATCAGCCGCGACTGAGCCTCAGGAGCCAGCGCCCAGTTCAACGGACGGTTGGGGTTGACGCAACGTGAGTTGAATTCATTGACGGCGGCGTTGTAGCGCGCGGTGGCCTGAACGGCATCGGCATGGACCGGCCCGATCGATCGACGATAGGTGGCGTCGTGCTGCTCGAGCAATGCCTTGTAGCGCGCCACCGCGTCGGGATTGTTGACATTGATCAGCGGCCGCTCCTGGGCCAGTTGCGCATCGAGGGCGGCGAGCTGGCGAGTGACCGCGTCGAGCGCCCGTTTCTTTGCGTTCATTTCGGCCGCGAGTGTCGAGATGGACTGCTGCAGACACAAACAGGCGGAGATCTCGGAAAACTCGGAACCCGGCACCGGCACCTGCGCCCTCGCCGCACCCGCTGAGAACGCCACCAGAGCCGATCCTACAACCGTCGCACGCAGAACGCCGATCGCTGAAGCCGCCATGACCTCGTCCCCCCTTGCCGCCGCCGGACAGATCCCGGCGGACCGAGACTAGGTGCCGGCAGCGCCAAGGCAAAGGCTCCCAATGGCAAAATTTTTCTACCACCCCTCCCGGAGCCGATGCTGCACCGCGCGCGTCGCGGAGTCGCCGAACTCGCGCAGGCAGTCAGCGGCTTGACGGCCGAGCCCGGCAACCTTGCTGTTCAACCCGTCCCGGGCTTGTTCCATAATTTCCCGCTCCATCCGCGTCGGGGGCAGCAGGGCCGCAAGCGACGCGCCCACAACCAACCCGGCTACGCCGAACAGCCACGGATCCCGGTCGAGCTTCTCGACCGGCCGCCTGCCGGCCGGCCCCGCGACATCCCTCGCATCACCGGCATAGCCGGCGACGCTCGCGGCACGACTGACCGCGGCACCGCCGGCATCGCGCAGGGAGGCGACGGTATCGCGGGCAACACCCACCACCTGACGAGCCCAGCCGGTGCCGGGGTCCCGGTCACCGGTACCGTGAGCCGGCTCGCTTACGGCGTCGTCAATGCGGCGACCCGCCGACTGGACGCGCTCGCTCTTTGCGGCACTGCCCGTCAAACCCGTGTTGTTCGCGAGCAACCAGGCGACACCGATACCGATCAGCGCGATCGGCACCCGATTGGCCTGAAAAACCTCGCCCGAAGCGCCGCCTCGCAGTGTTCGCGTGGTCATCTCCCAGTCCTCTTTGATCATGACGAAAGCCGGTCGCGGATCCAGGCTTCGTCCTCGCGCAGCGAATTCAAGGCCCGCCGCGGGACGAGAGCGTCGGGATCGAGCCGGCTTTTGCCGAAAAAAAGCAGTCCAGCACCGAGCGCCAGCGCGGCGAGCCCGACAATCAGGGCGGCAAGCCACGGTGCAACGAGATTACTGAGGCCAAGCACCGCCGCCGCCAGCAGCGTCAGCCAGCCGCTGAATGCGAGCAACCCTCCCGCAACGAGCGCGCCGGCCCCTTGCCCCAGCCGCGCCAGCTTTTCGTGCAGCTCCGCCTTGAACAGCGCAATCTCCTGGCGGACCAGGGTTCCGGTCTCGCCCGCCAGATCGGAAAGCAGCGCGCTGACCGGGCGGTCGGACCGGGCCTGCCCCGCCGCGTCGCCGCGTTCGGGGTCGCTCTGCTCGGGGAACATCACCCGGCTCTCATGATGCGCGAGACCGCGGCCCCCTCATCAGCGGCATCCCCGGCCGCACTGCCGATCGCCTGCGATGCGGCCGCGCCGACCTCACGCGCCGCGGCGCCGGACGAGGAATCGGAGGTTGCACGGTCCGCCGGCTGCGGCCCGCTTGCCGCGGCCGACAGCAGGCGTCCAAGGGCAACCCCGGCCGCGACCGCGCCGGCGATGAACAAAGCCGGGCGCCGCCGTGCGAGATCCTCGGTATCGGCAACGAACTCGCTCCAGTACCGCCTGCGCACCGTGCGCGAGACGTCCTCGACCTGATCGGCGGTCTGAGCGACATAGCGGGCAATCGCCGTGTTGCGCGAAAGTTCGAGCGAACTGGCCGCCGCCCGCAGCGCCTCGGCGATGCCCGACACGCTCTCGGCCATTTGATGTTGCTGTTCCCGCAGCAGCGATTCGGCGGTGGACCAGGCCGCATCTGCGAGTTCGCCGAGGAAGTTGGCTGTCCGCGCCTCGGCCCTGTCCGCCGCCCCTCCCGGAAAGTCCGCACCCTCACTGCCGGGCATGCTGTCGCCTCTGTCCGCCATTCTTGCTTCTCCGAGAAGGCCGCGCCGCGCCTTTGTGCTGCGATAACGGCCCAGTTCGACCGCTAGTTCCTCGAACGGCCGCGAATTCCCTCGGGCTTCGCCGTCCAACCACTGCCACAGTTTAGCTGATAATCGAGGGCAGTTTTGACGTTGCGACGAAGGAGCCGGCGCAGCCGGCTCGGGGGACCGTGCCTCTCGGGGGAACACTCATGGCGGTGGCAGTTGGCTGAGCCGCAATTGCGGGTCGATCCGGCCGATCGTGTCCGGCGGCCGCGCCGCTCTCGCGCGCCGCGGCGCCGCGCTCCCGCCAAGAGCGCTGCGGCACGCGCCGGCAAGGTCGGCATCCTGCTGTTTCTGTGGATCGTGATCGTCGGCACCTTGGTGCTGGGCTACTTCGCGCTGACCCTGCCCGACACCGCCGAACTCACCCGGGCCGCGCGGCGTCCCAGCGTCACGATACTGGCGGCAGACGGCAGCGTGCTGACGACTTACGGCGACCTCTTCGGGCAAGCCCTGAGTTTGAAGGAAATGTCGCCTTACCTGCCAAAAGCGGTGATCGCGACCGAAGATCGCCGCTTCTACAGCCATTTCGGGGTCGACCCGATCGGGCTCGTGCGAGCATTGTTCGCCGACATTGCAGCCGGGCACATCGTGCAGGGCGGCAGCACGATCACCCAGCAGCTCGCCAAAATACTGTTCCTGACGCCGGAGCGCAGCCTCTCTCGCAAAATCCAGGAGACGATGCTCGCGCTGTGGCTCGAGCATCACTTCACGAAAAACCAGATTCTCGAGATCTATCTCAACCGCGTCTATCTCGGCGCCGGCGCCTATGGCGTGGATGCCGCCGCCCATCGCTATTTCAACAAATCGGCTAGGCTGACGAACCTTTACGAGAGTGCCGTCATCGCCGGCCTGCTCAAGGCGCCGACGCGTTTCAATCCGACCCGCGACCACGACAAATCCGCCACGCGGGCCGCGCAGGTCCTCGCCAAGATGGTCCAAGCCGGTTTTGTCACAGCCAAACAAGCCCAGGCGGCGATCAAGAAAGGCGCCTCCCTGCCGACCGTCGCGCGCGAGCGCCCGGGAACCCGGTATTTTACCGACTGGATAGCCGAGCAGCTCGGAGACTTCGCCGATACCGGCAATCGCGACCTGAGGGTCGTCACGACCCTCGATCCCCGGATGCAGATAGCTGCCGAGGCGGCGGTCACCGGCGTCATCGCCCGCGAGGGCAGCAGAATGACGGTAAAGCAGGGAGCGCTGGTGGCGATGTCGCCGGATGGAGCGGTGCGCGCCATGGTCGGCGGCCGCGACTACGGCCAAAGCCAGTTCAACCGCGTAACCCAGGCGCAACGCCAGCCGGGCTCGGCATTCAAGCCGTTCGTTTACCTCGCCGGGCTCGAAGCCGGGATCCGGCCCTACGACCAGTTCCTTGACGCGCCGATCCGGGTCAACGGGTGGGAACCGCGCGACTACACCGGCCGCTATCAAGGCGAAATGTCCTTCGCGGAAGGGCTGGCGCAGTCTATCAACACGATCGCCGTGCAGGTCGCGCAGCGCGCGGGGGTCGGCAATGTCGTCGCGGTGGCGCACCGGCTCGGAATTTCATCGGACCTGGACCCTGAAATAAGCCTTGCGCTGGGGACCGCCGAGGTCAATCTGATGGAGCTCGTCTCGGCCTACGCGCCATTCGCCAATGGAGGTGTCGGGGTGCTTCCGTACGGCATCGCCGAGATCCGCGACGGCACCGGGAAGATCGTGTTCCGCCGCGTAGGCTCAGGTCTCGGCCAGGTCGTCAGTCCCGAACTCGCCGGCACGATGAACGAAATGCTGAGTGCCGCTATTGCGCATGGCACCGGCCGAAATGCCGCGCTGCCCCGTCCCGCCGCCGGCAAGACCGGCACAACGCAGGACTACCGCGACGCGTGGTTTGTGGGCTACACGGCCGATCTGGTTGCCGGGGTGTGGCTCGGAAACGACGACAACACGCCGATGAAAAAGGTCTCCGGAGGATCGTTGCCGGCGCAGGCCTGGCGCCGCTTCATGCTCGCCGCGACCAAAGCGATGCCCGTGCGGGCCCTGCCGAGCGCCCGCCGACCGCCGCCCAGCATTGTGGCCGAAGCGCCGCCGCGCTCCGGCGGCGGCTTTTTCGAGAATTTCTTCAGGTGGTTCCGGCCCGGCCCGCCGCCGGCGCCTCCGCGGTTTCCCGGCAGCTACTGAGGGAGCAACCCTCGCCCCCCGCACCGGCGAAAACGGGACCCGCCCCGCAAGGG
>JAFMSA010000669.1 GCA_017353855.1 Alphaproteobacteria bacterium | reverse complement strand
CCGTCCATTCTATCGTTTTGCTCCGTGGCAGCGGTTTTGATCCCCATCGATTAGTTCGAGACCGACATCCGCCAGATGTCCGCCGGTTCCGAGTAACGGTCGCGCCTTTGAACGCTTTGATCAACGGCAAAATCGCCCCCTGAGACGAAGGGCGGTTCGAAGCCAGCGGAACCCTGAAATCCACGATGTTCCTAAGCCTAAGCTAACGTCAGGCTCGGTGCATGAAGGCTGGTTCCTGCCGGAGAGCCTGATCGGCGGCTGTCGGTCAAAGTAAGGAGACCTCCGCCAAGTCACGCCGCGCCGCATCACCGATTCCAGCCACTGATGACATCGCGCTCGTCACTACGCCGCTGGGTGAACGACCCCTGGAATTGAACGATCGGCCTCTGCTATTGGGCGGCGGCGGATTCCGGCGCAGATGCGAGCAGATCCCAGCGGCGGGCCGACTGCGCGAGAATGCGTTCCAAATCCTCCGGCAACAGGTAGCCAGCGTCAATCAGGCACTGTGCCGCGTGACTTACCTCGTCGAGGTAGGCAGCCTTGCCGGAATAGCGTGCCGCAATCGACCGGCGCGGGTCGCCTTTCGCTGCGCGGTGGCCCTCGGTGAGCGGGAACGGGATCGTTGACCCGATCAGGCTCATCAACCGCTCGGGTGCGCCGATCTGGGGATGGCGCAGGTTCCAGCCAGTATAGGTCGCCAGCGGTACTGTCACATCGGGCAGCCGAATACCGCTAAGCTCATTGCCGTCCCGATCGACCGACGGGACGAAATGTGGATAAGCCTCGCCCTCCCTTGGCGGCAGCGTTGCGGCGATCCCGTTTGCTGCCTCCCGGCCGAAATCGAGCCGCGTGACCCGCGGCGGATGCGCTGGAAACCCCACTCCCGGAATCGTGGCGACGACGGCCTTCACCGTCTCCGGTGCGACGGCGCTGCCGTCGGCCAGGCGTGGATAGCGGCTCGCAGGCGGCACCTCGCCTTGGCTGGTCCAGCAATCCATCCGCACCAGTAGAGCGCGCAGCAGCGGGTTGTAATCGACCGAATTCAGTGCCTGCTGGCCACGCTCGCCGTTTTGCGGGTTGGTGTCGGTCAGCGGCAAAGTCCCGGCGGAGTGCTGCGTCCCGGCAAAGTGGTAGAAGCGCGAGGAAGCAATCGGCTCGATGTCGCGCGTGCCGGTCGCATCCGTGTGGATCAGCGAGGCATCGCCCCGCCAATATTCGCACGAGGTGTTAGTGAAGAAGATTTTCGGCACCCGATGGCGCACGGCGAGGCGTTCCAGGAGCCCATCGCTCCGACCGCTGACCGGATCGGTGGCAACCATCTCATTGAATGGGAACGGGTCGCTCGGCAGAGACGCCGACGGCTGCCCGAAGCGCATGTTGAAGTCGCCGCCCCGCTTGCCGCCGGCGATGTGAACCAGCACGCCGTCGAATACCATCCGTTCCGCCTCGTCTTCGTTTAGGCCGAGATAGAGGAGCTGGCGCAGAAAACGCCCGCTTTGCGACGCGCCGAAGGCGTAGGCGTGCCGGATATCGCCGGCGCACGGGTTGTCAGCCGCATTGCTGTGCCGCAGGAAAGATACAATATCGCGCGCTGCCAATAGGCCCAGGCCAATCACAGGCGCGCCGGTTGTCGTGTAGACCACCTCATAGATCCTGCCGGGCTCGAAGCCGGTGGTGAGATAAATGTGGTTCGGATCGGGGACGATGCGCTGCGCCTCCAGCCGGGCGAACGACCAACTTTCGCGGGGGATCGTTCGTGGCCGCGCTTCCTCGCCGTCGCGCACCAGCAGCACAGCGTTCGGGTTGTCCAGATCGTCGCTTGGATAAGGGCGATGCCCGCGGTCGGACAGGAGTTGGACCTGGCTCGGTTTGCTCGGCTGAAAACCGACCAGCAGCCGTCCTGAGACCGGGCAGCCATCGATCTGCGCCTCGGGGACCTTGATGCGCATCAGCCCGTCGGCTTCCGGCACGTCGTGCTGCCAGCCGCACCAGACCACGGTATAGCCGTGGCGCATCAGAAAACCATTGCCAGCGTCGGTGGGCCCGGCAGGATTGATCGGCCGCGGCACGCCGTTAAATGTCGCCAATGCCAGCCGGTTGCCGCGGTTCGGTACATCGAACAGCAGGCGGTGATTGCCACGCGCTTGGTCGGCCGGCGCGAGGATGCGGACGTCAGCCGTGAAATGCACCAAGCCGTCGCGCCCGCGCTCGGCCAGATCGATATCGGTGACAGCGCAGTTCAACCGATGCGCCGGGTCAACGGCGAAGTGTGCGGTGCCGTCGAGCTGCTCGTAGCACCCGACATGGTCGAATTTCCGACCATCGGCGAGCGGCTGGCGGGTCTGGATCTCGAGCCTGACAACAGCCATTGCACTCCTCCCCATCAATGCGCTGGACATCTTTATCATCAATCCGCGGCTCGTGCTCGCCGATCGGGGATGAGCAGAAGGAGGGGCCGCAAGCTGAGGAGCCGAAGAACGGCAGGGCGCGGTCCCTTTTTTGATCGCCGCGCTGAGGCCTCGCCTGGCAAAATCTGAACGACTGAGCATCGAGCTTGGGGCCGGATGGGGCATCAAGACCAGTTCGCGCCGTCCGTGCTGAGGCCCCGCTCTGTTCGGTAAGGCGACATTCGCCAGGATCCACCCGGAAACTTTTAATCATCGGCCCCTTCGAGCCATTTTTGGAAACCGAGCCGCCATGAAGCTCAACGATTGATCCGCGCCGAAGAGTTCCGGGTGCAGATAATGCCCGCGCTCAACGGGTTTTGGTTCTTCCACGCTCAAATGGATTCGCTCTGGCCCGCGGGTCCTTGCGACAGCCGGTCACCTGCCAGGAAATCTGCTGCCCGCACGAGCCACCGGCAATTCGAAAGGCGCATGCCGGTGGAGCCAAGCGAAGGTCATGATGCCGGCCTGTGTACTTTCGTCTGTCTGCAGGAGCACGCCCATCCGCTGCGGCATGGGAGCCAGCTCTGACACCGTGTCCTCACGGAAGCGCGCGTAAGCTGGATCGGAACCAGGCCACTCCATCCAGATGAGTTCGAACGGGAGACGGCAGAGCGGCAGAGC
>JAFMSA010000122.1 GCA_017353855.1 Alphaproteobacteria bacterium | reverse complement strand
CTCGATCGAACGTGACGGCTGCCGAGCGGTCGACCCCGGCGGGCAACGCCGGCGCGGAGAATTACCGGCCGCCAGGCCGAACGCACAACCGGCTAGACGGATGCGGGTCCTGGCCGCAGGACGAGCGCGTCGAGGAGAGCCTGGATGTAGCCGTAGCAATAGGCGAACGCGACGCCGGAGGGATCGCGGCCGTCGATCTGCGGCACGTGGTCCGGCATCAACATGTACGGGTAGCCGACATCGCGGTAGACGGTCAGCGCGCGCGGCATGTCCATGTCGCCCTCGTCCGGAAAGGCTTCCATGAAATCGAGCCGGCGTCCCTTGATGTTCCGGAAATGCACATTGAAGATCTTGCCGCGTTCGCCAAACCAGCGGATCACGTCGAAGATCTCGCGGGCCGGGTCTTCGAGCATCTCGGCGACGGTGCCCTGGCAGAAATTGAGCCCGTGATACGGGCTCTCATGCATCTGCACAAACCGCTTCAACCCCTCCACACTACCCAGAACGCGTGTGACGCCTCGATAGCCGGGAGGTGTATAGGGGTCGTGCGGATGACAAGCCAGCCGCACCCTGGCGGCAGTTGCCACCGGGACGACAGCCGCCAGGAACCGGTCGATCCGTTCCCAGTTCTCGTCCTCCGAGACGGTTCCCGCCATCGTCGCCGGCGCGTGCTGATCGGCTCGACCCCAGCGGAACGCGGCGTTGCGCGAGCCGCCACGGCCCGGCTCGCGTTCCGTGCGCGGGATACCGATGATGTTGAGGTTGTATTTCGCCGCCGGGATGCCGGAAGCGGCGAGGCGCTCGAGCAAGCCGCAGATGCTGTCGATTTCGCGTTGCCGTTCCGGGTCTTTCCCCATCAGGATGTGCGGGCTCTCCTGCTCGTCGATCGGGCGGGACGACATCGGTAATTGCACCATGTCGAGCCTCAGGCCGAACGACTCGACGTGCTCGCGGTGCCGCTTCAGGTCATCGAGGCTCCAGTGGTGCGGATTGCCCGGCGGGTCGGCACACACATGCCTCACACCCAGCTGGGCCCAGACGCGGTAGTCGCTGTCGTCCCGCGGCCGGATCTGTGTGCCGACATACATCGCGACGAACCGTTACCGCCGCGATCCGGGGACGGCCCGCGCCGGCCCGCCGTCCGGGGAGGAGGCGCCTGACGCCCGGCTCGAACGGCAGGCGAGGGTTCCGAGCCCGGGCTCGCGCTGGCGCAGGAGCGAGGGATCAACTCTCGCGATAACCGGCCCCATCCCGCTAAGCTCAGAAAAAAGCGAGGGTGCGGATTTCGATGCTTTCGCGCGGCCGCGCATCGGCCTCGGTCGCCGGGTCCTCGAAGGCAGTGTGGGCGGTGAACCGGGCGCGGCCATCCTTCATCGTGTCGTACACCTTGAAGACCAACGCCTCGTCCGGCCGCATATGCGGGAACCAGTACCAGCGGTGCGCCGGATTGTAGGTGATCGCGGAAGTCTGCCCGACACGGTCCGGATAACGGCGCTCGGTGACAACCATGTCCGCGGGCGACAGGCTTTGCGCGTCGGCGATCGCCAGAGGCCAGCACTCGACCGGATGGCGGACCGGCCGCCACACCTGCACGATCGCAAAGCGGCGGCGCAGCAGCTCTTCGGCCTCCTCCGGCAGCAGGTTGCGCACCCGCTGCGGCGCTGACCATTCGGTATAGTCGTTGTGCACGCGGCGCACGACCTCGCGGATCCTGGCAGCCTCGCGCAGCTCCTGGTCCGGGGTGCGCAACGTGTGGTCGAATACAACGACGCGCGAGGCGCCGCTCTCGGCTTTCACGAGCGCTTCCATCTCTGGGTAGTAGACCCGGCGGATCTCTTCTTCATCGTAAAAGTCGCCCACCTGCGTGTCATGATGCAGAAAACGGAAGCCATGGCGCTCGAGCGCAAAACCGGCGGCATGGGGCCGGCCGTTCCGCAACACGACGCGCCGCGGATCCGACTGGCCGCCACCGGACCTCGTATCGGTGTCGCCGGGGGCGCCGACCAAAGTCACGGGCATGGCGCCGGTGTCGGCGAAATAATTGAGTGTCGCTTCGATCGTTTCCGGAACGCTCTCCAGTTCGGCGACCTGAACCATTGACGGCTCCTTCGCATCAATTGACCAGGGGATGATAGGGTCGCCCCCCGGCCGAGACAACTCCGGGCGGCAGTTGCCCTTCCTCAGCATGTATCCGAACACCAGCCCCGATAGTTCGAATGTTCCAACCCGATCGGCAGCGCCACGGCCGCACCGGTCGCGGCCGAATGATAGAGCGCCGTGACGAGCTCCAGCGACCGGCGAGCATCGTCGATCGTCACCGGCAGCGCGCCGCCTTTCGTGAGCGCGCAGTGATAGGCGTCGGTCAACCCTTCAAACCGGGGCGGCACCCGACGATAGCCTGTGAGCGCGTCGGCGATACGTTCGGCTGCCTGGGGCGAGGACGGAATAATTTCCCACGGGTCATCGCCGGGCGCGTATGGCGCCTGCGAGCTCTCGAACGTGACGTGCTCGAAGCAAAAGCGCAGGCGGCTGATCTCCTTGTGCGAACCGAGCGTGGCAGAGAGCGAGGCGAGAGCGCCGCTCTTCATCACCAGGCTCGCCGCCGCGCAATCCTCGACCTCTACCGCATTGACCCGTGTGGCGGTGCGTGCAAACACCGACGCGACCGGCCCCATCACATATGTCAGCAGGTCGTGCGAATGGATGGCCTGTGTCAGCAGCACGCCGCCGAGCTCGCTGGCCAATCGTCCACGCCAGCGTGTTTCATAATATTCGGGCGTGCGTTTCCAAGCCGTCTCGACGGAAGCAACATACGGCTTTCCGGCAATGCCCGTGTCGATGATCCGCCTGGCTTTTTGCAATCCGTCGCCAAAGCGGTATTGGAAAATCGGCATCACCCGCCCCGGCGCCTGCCGTTCGGCCGCGATAACGCGGTCCACCTCGGCGAGCGACCCGGCTAGCGGCTTCTCGCAGACGATCTGTTTGCCGGCCGCCAGGCCCGCCAGCGTCTGCGCGACGTGGAGTGCCGGCGGGGTGCAGATGTCGACAATATCGACATCCTCCATGCCCAACACGTCATCGAAGGAACCGGTACGCCGCGGAATGGAGAATTCGTTGCCGATCCCGACGAGCCGCTCCTCATTGATGTCGCACAGCGCCAGCACCCGAAACTTGTCGGGGTGCCTTGCGTAACCCTCGGCGATATGCGCCCGGCCGATGCCGCATCCGACGACTGCAACGGTCCAGATCTTGCTCCCGGACATCAGACCCGGCGGTCCTTCAGGACGCTTCCGCCAGCGCCTGAGCCCGCAAGGCGATTTCCATCGCCCGGAAGCATCGGCTCTGCGGCATAGCGGTCTGGGTTCGCTGCAGGACGTCCCGGACCAACTGGGGGCCATAGGGCAGTTCCACCGCGGCGCAGTCAATGCGATGCACGCCGCTGCGATCAACGAGAATGAGGTGGTCGGCTCCCCCCTGTCCGGCCACGTCCAGGTACTTGCGCAGTTCAATGTATCCCTCGGTGCCGAGGATCACGAGCCGGCCGTCGCCCCAGCCCGGCAAGCCGTCCGGCGTGAACCAGTCGACCCGGATATAGCCCGTCGCATCCGGCGTCCGCAGCAGAATCTCGCCAAAATCCTGGAGCTCGGGTGTCTTGGGATTGGCGCGATTGGCAACCGTCGCGGCAATGATCTCGGCATCGGCGGCGCCTGTCAGAAACAGAAACTGCTCGCATTGATGCGAGGCGATGTCTGTCAGGATTCCGCCCGTCTGTTCGCGGCTGAAGAACCAGTCCGGGCGCCGCTCCTCGTCGAGCCGGTGCGGGCCGAGTCCGATAAAATTGATCACGCGGCCGATGGCGCCGGCGGCGACGAGTTCTCCCGCCCGTACCGTGGAGCGCGTGCAGAAATGCTCCGAATAGCAGATCGAAAAGACGCGTTTGGTTTCCCGCTGCACGTCGCGAACCTGATCCAGCTGGGCAAGCGAGGTCACCCCCGGCTTGTCGACCATGAAGTCCTTGCCGTGCCGCATCGCGGCGATGCCGAGAGCCGCGCGCTCGCAAGGGACGGCAGCGCTGACGACGAGCTGGATATCGCCGTCTTCCATGATGCGGCGCGGATCGCCGACACGCACCGCCCGCGGATACCGCTCGGCAAAAGGCCGGGCCAGCCGGTCCTCGCCCGTGTAGAAGGCCGCGAGCTCCGCCCCGGCCCGCAGCAATAACTCCACCTGGCCCAGAATGTGAGGGTGGTCGAGGCCGATCGCAGCGAACCGGACGGGCGACACGTCAGACCAACGCTCCGGAGCGAGCATACCGGCGCCACGCGCTCATCTGGATCGCCGAGGTCAGGCAATGCACGACGACGGGCCTCGTCTTTACCGCGAACGCACGCGCAATGCCGTCGGCCACTTCGGCCTCGCTGCGGATCGTAATTCCCTCGGCCCCGAATGCGCGGCCCCATTGCGCGAAATCGGGATTGGTGAGCCGGGTCCCGTCCATGAACGGACGCTCGGGATAGCGCACATAGGAATGCATGCCGATCGTGCCGTACATGCCGTTGTCGGAGATGATCATAATCGGCTTGGCGCCGTACTGGCAGGCGGTGGCAATCTCGTTGCCCATCATCAGCGCGCCGCCGTCGCCGACAAACGCGACGACCTGCTTGCCGGGGCGGCGCAGTGCCGCGGCGACGGCCATCGGCATGCCCGAGCCCATCGCGCCGACGACCGAGGCGAGAAAAACCTGCCTCTGCCGGAAGCCGATATAGCGGTGCACGAAGCTCGCGAAATTGCCGGCATCGGTCGTGACAGTGGCGTCGGGCGCCAAGTGCCTGTCCACCTCGCAAACGACTGCGGCGAAATTGACGCCGTCGCTGGTCGGCTCCCACTGCTTCACGAGCAGGGTGCGATGGATCGCGCGCAGTCCGTCGACCCAGCCGCGGCGCTTTCCGGCATCCGCGGGCGCGCCGCGCCGCAACAGCGCCTTGACTACCTCATAGGGGCTGCACGGCATCCCGAGATCGGGCCGCCAGACGCGGCCCACCTCGTCGGGATCAGGCCAGACGTGCACGAGCGGCAATTGCGGCTGCGGTGCGGTCGGGAAGGTATAAGACTGGCTCACCGTGTCGG
Organism: Alphaproteobacteria bacterium; assembly: GCA_017353855.1. GTDB lineage: Bacteria > Pseudomonadota > Alphaproteobacteria > ATCC43930 > CGMCC-115725 > AP-15. Next base: position 4,011 of record JAFMSA010000122.1, on the reverse strand, counting down.
TCATCCGCTCGCCCAAAGCCAGCATCAGATCGGCGCGCTTCATCTCGCTGATCTGCGCCGGCGGAACGCGGATACCCATATAACCGCCGTAATTGGGATGTTCCGCGTCGAACAGCTGCGGGCGGCGATGGGTCGGGCTGATCGGCAACACCCACTCCTCCGACAAGCGGTTCAGATCCGCGAACACAGCGGCGTCACGAACCGCGTCGGCCAATAGCGCGCCCCCCACTAACACCAATGGCCGCGCGGCGGCGGCGAGCATTGCGGCAAGGCGGTCGAGATCTTCCGCGCGCGGTCCGGCGGCGACGCGCGGCCGCGCCGGATCGAGCCCGGCTTCGGTCTCCTCGTCGAAGATGTCCTCGGGCAAAACCACGGCCACCGGACCCGGCGTCCCGCTCTCGGCGACATGGAAGGCGCGAGCGATCGCTTCGGAAGCCTGAGCCGGCTCGTTGACCTCGACGACCAGCTTCGTGACGTCGGACAACAGCCGAGAGTAGTTCTGCTCCTGCAGCGCCAGCCGGCCAAAATCCTTGCGCTCAACCTGTCCGATCAGCATCACGACGGGCGTTGCATCGTGATAAGCCGAATGCAGCGAAACCATCGCATTCGACAGACCCGGCCCGCGCGACACAATCGCCACGCCGGCGCGGGCGCGCAGCCGGCCGTCAGCCACCGCCATGTAGCCCGCGCCACCTTCATGGCGGCAGACGACGACGCGGATCGAGTTGCGCTCGATGAGCGCGCTCGTGAGCCCGACGTAGCTCTCACCGGGGACGCAATAAACCTGGTCGACATCATGCTCTTCGAGGCTTTCCGCCAGCAGGCGGGCGACCGTTCGGGTCATTTGCGCTCCTTTCCCAGCTATCCCTTCGACGCGGACGCAAAGTTCCGACATCCGGGCCGGGTCAGGCAAGCAGGACGCGAGCGCTGAGGAGGCGCTAACCTGCGAGCGCATCGACTGATCAGCGGAGAGCATCGATGAAGATCGCCAAATTGGCCTCGCTGCTTGTGTTGGCGGGATGCCTCTTTTTTCCGGCGTTCGCCGAGGATTTGCGGCCGGTCGACGATCCCAGGCAGATCGGCTTCGCGGCCGACCGATTGGAGCGCGTGACCCGGACTTTCCAGGGCTATGTCGACGCGGGCCAGCTGCCGGGCGCCGTCGTGCTCATCGCTCGAAACGACAAGCTCGCCTATCTGCGAGCCTTCGGCTACCAGGACCGCGAAAAGCAGCTCGCGATGCAGCCGGATTCGATTTTCCGCATCGCTTCGATGACAAAGCCGGTCGTCAGCGTGGCGGCGATGACGTTGGTCGAGGAAGCAAAGCTCGATCTCTGGGCGCCGGTTTCGCAGTACCTGCCGGAATTCAAGGACGTTCAGGTCGGCGTCGAGCACCGCGATCCCGGCACCGGCGAGAGCGTGCTCGCCATGGAGCCGCCAAAGCGGCCGATGATGGTGCAGGACCTGCTTCGCCACACCGCAGGGCTCGTCTATCCTCAATTCGGCGACAGCCTCGTCCACCAGGCCTATCGCGCCGCCGATGTCCAGGACCGCAACCAGACCCTCGAGGAAATGGTCGCCAAACTCGCGAGGCTGCCGCTCGCGCATCAGCCGGGCGAGGTCTGGGAATACAGCATGGCCGCGGATGTGCTCGGGCGGATCATCGAAGTCGTCTCGGGAATGCCGCTCGATCAGTTTGTCGAGGAGCGGATCACCAAGCCGCTCGGCATGGCTTCCTCCGGCTTCTATGTGCCCGACGCCCAGCTCGGGCGGCTGGCACAGCCGCAAATCGACCCGGCGACCGGCGAACTCCCGCCCCTGCCGGACGTCACCAAGAAGCCGCGATGGTTATCGGGGGGTAGCGGCATGGTATCGACGGCGGGCGATTACCTGCGTTTTTGCGAGATGCTGTTGCACGGCGGCAGTTGGGAGGAAGCTCGCCTGCTGGCGCCGACCACCGTGAGGTTGATGACCTCGGACGCCCTGCCGCCGGGAGTGCGCTACACCGAGCGATCGCAGACGCTGATCTCCGATATTTCTCCGATGCCCGCGATGGGACAAGGCTTCGGGCTCGGCTTCGCGGTGCGGACCGCGGAGGGTCACAACCCTCTGCCCGGCAGCGTCGGCACGTTTTACTGGACCGGCGCCTGGGGCACGACCTTCTGGGTCGATCCCAAGGAGAACCTGATCGCGATCATGATGATCCAGGTGCCGCTGAGCAATGCCCCGCCCTACCGGCGCGCCATCCGCTATCTGACCTATCAGGCGCTGCTCGATTAGGTCAGGATGACCGCAAAGACGCAGAGGTCGCCGAGGTCGGCGGCAGACGAGTTCTGCCCGGCGCTTTGGTGGTGCAGCAGCCGAAAGGCAGTTAAAATCCGGGTATAACGGGAAGAGGCAGCAGGGATGAGCGGGCAACAGGACCGGATCGAAGCCGATTTCATCGTGGTCGGGGCGGGGTCGGCGGGGTGCGCCGTCGCGGCGCGGCTCAGCGAAGATGCGGCGACGCGCGTGCTGCTGCTCGAAGCAGGTGGCGAGGACCGGAACCGCTGGATCCACATCCCGCTCGGTTTTGGCAAGACTTTCGCCGACCCTTCCGTCAATTGGTGCTACGAGACCGAGCCGGACCCCGGCGCCGGCGACCGGCGCGTGTTCTGGCCGCGCGGCAAAGTGCTCGGCGGCTCCTCGTCGATCAATGGCATGGTCTATATCCGCGGCCAGGCCGAGGATTTCGACCATTGGCGCCAGCTCGGCAATACCGGCTGGTCGTTCGACGACGTGCTGCCGTATTTCAAACGTGCCGAACACCAGACGCGCGGCTCGGACGCCTATCACGGGGTCGGCGGACCGCTGTGCGTTTCCGACGTGCCGGATCGGCACCCGATCTGCGAGGCCTTTGTCAAAAGCGCAATCGATCTGGGCTTTCCGCGCAATAACGATTTCAATGGCGCGAGCCAGGAAGGCGCGGGCTATCACCAGACAACGACGCGCCAGGGCCGGCGCTGCTCCACTGCAGTCGGGTATCTGCGCCCGGCGATGCAGCGGCCCAATCTGCACGTTATGACCGAGGCGCTAACCGAGAAAATCATCCTCGAAGGGCGGCGCGCCACAGGGGTAGCGTTCCGGCAGAACGGCCGGATATTTACCGCCCGCGCAGCGAGCGAGGTAATTCTCTGCGGCGGTGCCGTCAACTCGCCGCAACTGATGATGCTGTCCGGCATTGGCCCGCAGGAGCATTTGAGCGAGCTCGGGATCGCGGTCGTGCACCACTTGCCGGGCGTGGGGCAAAACCTGCAGGATCATTATTCGGCGGCGCTCAAGCTCAAGTGCCGGGCGCCGATTACCGTCAACGATGTGATGCAGAGCAATGCCCGCAAGCTGAAGGTCGGGCTGCAATACATCATGTTTAAGACCGGCCCGTTGGCGATGGCGACCTCGCCGGCGGCGCTGTTCGCGCGCACCCGCTCCGAACTCGCCTCGCCCGACATCAAGTGCTCGATCTCGCCGTTCAGCGCCGAGCGCCCGCAGGACGGCCTGCATCCCTGGTCCGGCTTTACTGTTATCGCCTATCAGCTGCGGCCGGAGAGCCGCGGCAGGATCAGGTTGAAGACACCCGACCCCGCAGATCCGCCGGCCGTCTACCCGAATTATCTCTCGACCGAGACCGATCAGCGAACGATCGTCGCCGGCCTCAAGCTCGGCCGCCGGTTATTGGCCAATGCGCATCTGCAGCAGTTCGTCGCGTCCGAACTTCAGCCTGGTCCCGCCGTCGACACCGACGAGCAGCTGCTCGACTATGCGCGGCGGCGCGGCGGCACGGTTTACCACCCCACGAGCACGTGCAAGATGGGCACAGACGCGATGGCGGTTGTCGGTGCCGAACTGCGCGTCCACGGGATCGAGGGACTGCGCATTGCTGACGCTTCGATCATGCCGACTGTCGTCTCCGGCAACACCAATGCCGCGGCGATCATGATCGGCGAGCGCGCCGCCGACATGGTGCACCGGAACCTG
>JAFMSA010000668.1 GCA_017353855.1 Alphaproteobacteria bacterium | reverse complement strand
CGCCCGCGCCGTAAAGCTCAAGCTCGACGTGCCGTCTGCAAACGGCATGGGCCGCGCCGCGGCGGATATACCAAGCAGGTGCCCAACCGCTATCTGCATGTGTTTTGCTGGACCGTATCCTTATAACGAACGATGACGGCATCGACGCGCCGGGACTCGAGGTTCTCGAGCGGATCGCGGGCGAACTCGGGAAAGAGATCTGGGTGGTGGCGCCCGAGCACGACCAGAGCGGCGTCTCGCACGCCGTCAGCCTGCACCACCCGATCCGGGTCAGCAAGCGCGGCTCGCGGCGGTTTGGCGTGACCGGGACACCGGGCGATTGTGCGGTGATGGGGGTGTGCCACCTGATGGCCGCCGCGCCGCCGCAACTCCTGCTGTCGGGCGTCAACCGCGGAGCCAATCTCGGACTGGAGACGGTGTTTTCCGGCACGGTCGGGGGAGCGATGACCGGGATGCTGCTCGGCATCCCGTCGATCGCTCTCAGCCAGGTCTGGACCGATCGCACCCAGGTCCGTTGGGAGACCGCAGCCGAGCTGGGGGCCGGCGTCGTGCGGCAATTGCTGGCAATCGGCTGGCCTGCCACGACCTGCCTCAATGTGAACTTCCCGGATCTCCCGGCGGCGCAGGCCGGCCCGCTTACCCTGGCGCGCCAAGGCCCCGGACTTATTCACGGCATGCAGGTCGAGAACCGGGTCGACCCGCGCGGCCTGACCTACCACTGGATCAGCTTTCGTCGCGGCCCGCGCGACCAAGGACCGCAGAGCGACGTCGACGCGCTGCGCGCCGGCCGCATCGCGGTGACCCCGTTACGCTACGACCGCACCGACGAGGAGGCCTACGCGAGGCTGGCGACGTTGTTGCCTCATTGAGGACGCTCCGGTTACACGGCGTATCGGCGATATTATCGCAAGTTGCTGCGTATAACGCTCGGACGGCCCTTGCGAGGACGGCGCTGATGGCCCGCAACCCGAAAGAAGCGGCTCTGATCCTGCACCGGTTCGGCTTTGGGCCGCGCGCCGGATCGATCGAAGCGATCGCCCCAGACCCGCACGCTGCACTGCTCGCCGAACTCGACAAGCCGGATGCGGGACAGCTCACCGATCCGGATCTCCCGACGAGCGGTGCGGTCAATCGCGCCGTCTTCGAATACAGAGCCGCACGCAACGCGATGCGAAAGCGACAGCGCCGCGAGGCGGCGCAAGCCGTCGCGATGGAGGCCCGCGCCAAAGACGATCCGGCCGAAGCAAAACGCGACACGCCGGCCGCTCCCCCCAAGCCCGGCGAAATACCGCTGCCGCGGCGGCTTTTTCTCAACGAAGCGCGCGCACGGATTGACGCGGCGCTCTATTCCGAGATCGGCTTTGCCGAACGGCTCGTGTGGTTCTGGTCGAACCACTTCTGCGTCAATCAGGACAAGACCGTCATGGCCGGCGGCTTTGAGCGTGAAGCGATCCGCCCCTACGTATTGGGCCGGTTCGGCGACATGCTGCTCGCGGCCGAAAGCCACCCGGCGATGCTGATCTACCTCGACAACGCAACCTCGATCGGTCCCAATTCGGTCGCCGGCATCAATCGCGACAAGGGTCTCAACGAAAATTTGGCACGCGAGATCCTCGAACTGCACACGCTCGGCGTGCGCACCGTCTATACCCAGGCCGACGTCACCAATTTCGCCAAGATACTGACCGGCTGGACGGTTCTGCCGACCGCTTCGGACCCGAACCACGGCGGTGAATTCGTCTTCCTCGAACGTGCGCACGAGCCCGGCCCCCAAACACTCATCGGCAAGACCTACGAGGACGCAGGTGCCGGGCAAGGACGCGCGGTGCTCGCCGACCTCGCCCGCCACCCGGCGACCGCGAGGCACGTCGCGACCAAGATGGCGCGGCATTTCATTGCCGATGATCCGCCGCCGGCACTCGTCGATCAATTGACCCGATGCTTTCTCGATACCGACGGCGATCTCAAAGAAATCGCAAAGGCGTTGATCAACGCCCCCGAATCATGGAGGCCCGGGCAGGCCAAGATCAAACGGCCGGGTGAATGGATTGCCGCGTCGCTGCGGGCGACCGGGATCCCGGGCGACATCGCGCGCCTGACCGGAGGGATGGCGTTGCTCGGCGAGCCCTTGTGGCGGCCGCCGGCGCCAAAGGGCTTTCCCGACGACAACGCAGCCTGGCTCGACGGGCTGCCGCAACGGCTCGACATTGCCAACAGCTTTGCGCAGCGGGCCGGGGGAAGCCTCGATGCGGAGGCGATCGCACAGACGGCGCTCGGTCCGCTCGCCTCGGCCGAAACCCGTGACTTGATCAACGGGGCCGCGAGCAAGCCGCAGGCGCTCACATTCGTGCTGATGGCTCCGGAATTTCAGCGGAGGTGAGGATGCCGGCTAGCTTCGATGCCCCGACCAGACGCGCGCTCCTGCTCGGCTCGGGGGTGCTGTTCGCATGGGCTTCGGTGCCGCGGCTGGCACGCGCCGAGCGCCGCGATCCGCGCTTCCTGACGATCGTGCTGCGCGGCGCGCTGGACGGGCTGGCCGCCGTGGCACCCGTCGGCGATCCGGACTGGGTCAAATTGCGGAGTGAAGAGCGGTCGACCTCGGAGGGTCAGACGCCGGCCCTGCCGCTCGACGGCTTCTTCGCGCTGAACCCGGCGATGGCGAACCTGCATCGCCTCTATCGGGCGGGCCAGGCGACAATCGTGCACGCGGTCGCAACACCCTACCGCGAACGCTCGCATTTCGACGGGCAGGATGTGCTGGAGAGCGGTCTGGCCAAACCGGGGACCGCCGATAGCGGCTGGCTCAACCGCACGCTCGCCGCGCTCGAGCCTGGCGGCCACGTCGATACGGCCGCCCGGCCGGCCTTCGCTGTCGGGCCGGTCACACCGCTCGTCGTGCGGGGTCGCGCCCCGGTCCTGGCATGGGTGCCGCCACGGCTGGCGCCGGTCAGCGACGAGACGACGATGCGCCTGCTCGACCTCTACCGCCACACCGATCCGATCTTGGCGCGTGCGCTCGAAGAGCGCATCGGCCTGGCGGCGATCGCCAAGGCCGGCAACATGAACCGCGA
>JAFMSA010000667.1 GCA_017353855.1 Alphaproteobacteria bacterium | reverse complement strand
GGCGCCTTAAACGCAAATTGCTGAACAGGCTCCGAGCCCGCTATCCGCAACATGCGCAAATGTTTTTGTAGAAGGCACAGGTCATCAGGCAGCCTGCTCAACGGGCCGAGTTGCGGCGGGCGAGGCGCTCAAGACGGCGCCGAAGCACTTGACTGAGCGGCTACGCGGCGACCGGCGATCGAGGCGGCGCCCGACGGGGTGCTGCTCCGGATCGACCGTGATTGGCTCGCGAGACGGGCCATGTTCGACCGGCAGCGCGAGGCCAACCGGAAGATGCAGATCTCGAGCGACCCGAGCGAGCTGGCCCGCTGCCGCAAAGTCATCACCGACACCCCGAGGCTGCTCGTGGCGTTGTCGCAGGCCTTCAACCCGGCGGGAGCACGGGTGGGCGACGTTCCGGATGCCTCGGGCGCCCGGGATGTCGCATAGCGCCGTCGGGCGAGGCTCGAGAGGCTCGAGGCCCGAGCCGGCGAAGGATCCCGACGCGTTCGATCGTGGGAGGAGCTGAAGCTGCCGTTGCCTGACGAGCCGAATCGACCGGCCGATCCGCTCGAGGAAGGAAAGAGGAATAAAATATAGCGGCAGTATCTAATTCACCGGGTCGCGGGTAGCCTTCGCGCGCTCGATCTGGTTCCGCCAAAGGCTCTCGAGGGCCTCGGCGAGCTTGGCGGGCGGCTGCGACCAGAGCCAGCCTTGCGTCTCCTCCTTTTGCGCGGCGGCGAGGAGGCGCAGGAACCTGATGATCACCGGGATCGGGATGTCCCAGATTTTCTCGGCGTCCTCGAGGTCGTAAAGCATCATCTTCCTTTCTCCCCTGTGGATAACCTCTAGGAGCATCGTACACGCGAGAAAGGCTCCGCGACCATCACAGACCGCCGTCGACGGTCTCACGGGCCGCCTGATACGGGTCGGATCTGGTGACGACCCCGAACGACCTCAATACGATCGAAGACATGCGGGCGGCACTTGCGGCTCTTACGCCCGGGCGGCCCGGATCGTGACGTGCTGGCGCTGGTCGCGACCGCGTCCATGTTCGCCGACCCTGCCGCGGCCTTACCTGTGGGCGACGATCAACGCCGAGCTCGGGAGGATCGGATTACGCGGACCTCGCGGCGCCGCGCAGCGGCCGCGAGCGTGCCGGATGAGCCGCGCCTTGTCGGCGCATTCGGCCGGACCTCGAGGTTTTCGATCGCGTACAGGTGCCTCATTAGCCGACCGCAGCTTTTCGAATGGCGGTGCCACGGCGAGGAGGGCATAAGTTATCTTCGAGCGTCAGGGTGACCGTTTCTCCCGAAAATCTCCCGCTGACCCGATAGGCGCGTACATGTCGGGATCCGACAAGGCCGGCCCGGGTAGTTCCCGAAAAGGTCCCGTCCGGCTGCAGGACCAGCTTCTCCAAGGGCACGCTCGATCGTGCAAGCGAGACGACACCCGACAATTGACCTTGCCTATTGGTCAGACGAACCAACCAATCGCCGCAGCGCCGGGTGCCCTGGATCGCTCGTCCCTGCACAGTCCAAGTTCCATCGGGGAGCTGTGTGGCCGGCACTCTAGCGGCAGGTTCGGCGACCTTCGCCAGCGGGAATACACCGAGCAACGCACACACCACAATGAGCAGGAAGCTCGGCAGGTTCCAAAAGACGGTCCGGGTTTTTCGATTCACCAATCGCCTCCCTGATCTAGGCGCGCCATCCGGTCTAGAAGACGATGCCGACCTGCCAATGGGAATGCTCGCGCCCCGATTTATTCGACCCGTTCCTCCCTGATCCGGCCGCGAAGTCGATCGCCGCAATCCGCGCCGTCGCGTTGCGTGCGCCCCGCCCGGGATCACGTACTCGACGACACCCGGTATCCACGTCAGGTCGCGCCGGCTTACTCCATGGAGCGTCTCGAACCATCGGCGCTCTATCGGCATCTCGAAGCTGGCTATCCATTGCTCGGAACGGAACTGGCGTAAGAGGCCGATTCCGATGGATGAAAAAGAACATATGCGACTGCAGGGGGGCGGATTGCGGAAACGCTGCTGCACGTCGATGCCGCCGTGCGACCAGACCGTCGCACTCGAGCTGTTGGAGACAGGCGGCAACAGGTTAAAGATACCATCGGAATTGGAACAATTTGTCGACACCGAAATCGACGTCCTGCCCGGGAGACACCCGGGCTCGGCCTTTCGGCGACGGCTCATACCCGGAACAACCGCGAAGCCGATGCCGCTAAGATGCCACTAAAATGGCGTTTGGGGTGGTTTGTTCCGGTCACGTTCGGCAGCTTTCGGTCGCTTCCGATTTGGCCAAGTTATTGCTGAAACGACCGAAGGCTGGTGGGCGCGACAGGGATTGAACCTGTGACCCCACCCGTGTGAAGGGTGTGCTCTCCCGCTGAGCTACGCGCCCGCCGCAGCAATTTGCATATAGGCGATCGCTTCAGCGCTATGTCAAGGCGCTGTGCGGCCGAGACGCTGTATGACGATGCGGATATGTTGGGGTCGGATGTCTTGCTCTCGTTTTTGCCCCCACTGGAATCCGGTTCTGTTGCTGCTTGTGTTCGCGTGCTCCGGCGAGCCTGCCTGCGCGAGCGAGCCCGATGCGGTTTATTTGCGCTACGAGGTCTCCGGCGGGCCCGGCCTCCGCTTTATCACAGCGCAAGTGACCCTCAGCTTATCGGGCACCGGCTATTCATTGGTGGTCAATGCCGAGACGCGTGGTCTCGCCGATTTCTTCGCCGGTATGCGCAGCCGGCTCGAAGCACGCGGACGGATCTCGGGCGATACCTTGTATCCGGAAGAGATGCGCACCGAGACGCATCAGGTCGGCACCGATTTCTATGCCCGAACTCATTACTGGCCCGACGGCATGGTCAGCGCCGAGGCGAGCCCACCGCCCGGCTCGTCAGTCACGCCTGTGACGCCGGCCCAGATGCGCGGAACGATCGACCAGCTCAGCGCTTATCTGGCGCTGGCGCGCCATCTTGCGATCCGCGGCTCCTGCGCGCTCGTGCTCGCCGTTTTCGACGGACGGCGCCGCTACGATCTGAGCTTTACCGATCTGCCGCCCGAGAGCGTGTCCGGTTTTACCG
>JAFMSA010000121.1 GCA_017353855.1 Alphaproteobacteria bacterium | reverse complement strand
TCATTCGAGTTGTCTCCACGAGTTCAAACAACGAGGTGCGGGATGTCGGAAGCATCCTGCACCTATTATATATGCATTATTGCATAGATTGCAAGAGGCGTTGTTTGGCCTTGTGAATCAAGGACTTAGCCACCCGTGGTTTGACTGTATAGCGCAAGTAAAGCGCAAAACGAATACTAGCCGTTGACCTTGAGCGAACCGATTCAGGCGAGCGCCGGCCGACGATATTAAGGGAACCGAAGCGGCCAAGCGGGTGTCTTGTCTTTAAAACGCCACTAATTCGTTGCAGAATAAGCCATTCCCGCCTAAATACCGGTGGGCATGGCGATGAGGAGGGCCGGCCGGATGCCGGACAACGCCTTGTATTCGCTACGCGATCAGCTGATGGAGCTGGATCGCGAAGAGCGCAAAAACCTGCTGGCAATGGTCGAGCTGGAAGAGAATCGCGCCGGCTTTCAGCCGGGCCGCGAGGACACTGAGCTGTGGACCGTGCTGCAGACGTTGAGCCCGCCGCAAGCCAGCCCGCACCGTTCGCTCGCGCAGTTCCTCGGCGACAAGCGGGCCGGGGTCGGGCGCGGGCAGTGGGCCGACGCCGTAAAGACCGTCTACGCATTCTGCGCACAGGCGCAGCCGGTGCGCCGGCCGGTCGTCGACCACGCCGCACTCGCCGAACTCGTGCTTGGCTGTCTCGTCTCCGACATGCGGCGGCGCTCGGTCAGCGTGACCCCGAAAAGCATCATCGAAGAGCTGCCGCGGCTGCGGGTTGCCGTCGACCGCGCATATCCCGGCTATCTCGACGCCGGCATGCTGCATATGCTCATCAGAGTGACCGCCTAGCCGTTCTTCGAGAGAGCACCGTCGCGGTTGAGCCGGGTACTACGAGAGCGCCGTTGGGGAGGAGCGGCGGCAAATTTTTTCGCAAAAGTGCTTGCGGTCGATTGCAAGCACCTTATATCTCGGAATACGCCGCTCCACATAAGGCCTAAGCATGATCTCATTCACAAAAGACGAACTCGACGTGTTACGCAACCTCGTTGCCGCCAACGTCGGCTCCTACCGCGTCCGCCTGCGCGAAGCCGGGTTCCGCGACGAGAAGAAGCGGCTGCGCGTATTGCGCGTGATCGCGCTCGACGAGCAGATCCTCGAGAAGATCGACCGGATGGACGAACAGCGCCGCCAGCCCGCGGAGGACTACGCATGAACGAACTGGAACGGGACATCGACGCGCAGATCCTCGCATTAGTGCAGGACTGCTACAAACACGTTCCTCCCGACACCAACAGCGACGAGTTCAAGAAGTGGCTGGGTGTGACCGTCGCGCTCGCGGTCCAGATCGCGCGCGGCGTGATCTCCCGCGATGCGGACACCGAGCATCTCGTAAAGCGGACTTTGCAATGAACCTGAGCGGCCCGCCTTTTATTGTCACCGAACCGGTCCGGCACCCGCTGATCGGCAAAATCGTCAGGTATGACGTCGAGGACGGCGCGGCGTACCGGGTCAGCCGGTTCACGGCCGACCTCGGCAACGGGCTGATGCTTGCGAAGCACATCTCGCCGCACACCGGCGAGGATCTGCGGGGCTCGGAAATCCTCGTGCTGATGCATCTCGCGCACGACGACATGACCGAAATCTACGACGACTGGGCGGCGATGCGCGCCGATATGGAGCAATACGAACCGGCCGCCGCGAAACGGGTCGTTCAGCTCGTGCCGAAGGACAAGGACGATAAGTGATCCGCTGGCGCGAGCTGCTCGACCGGATCGACGTCGGCTGGCTCGACCGCGGCCGCAACGTGCAGCGCGGCTGGCTCGCCGTCCGCTGCCCGTGGTGCGACGACCCGAGCGCCCATTTGGGCATCAACGAGGAGGAGGGCCATTGGCGCTGCCTGCGCTGCAACAAGTCCGGCCGCTCCGCGCCGTTTCTGCTGCATGCGCTCGGCGCGCGCGACATCGACAAGCTGCTTCGCGAATTCGACACCGATCCCCACCGCCGCGTATCCGCCGTCGCTGCTGACAGAACCGAGAAGATCGAGCGCTACGCGCAGCGGTGGGAAACTTTCAAACCGGCGCAGTTCGACCCGGAGGCGCTGCGCTATCTCGCCGGCCGCGGCTTTCCCGACCCGGAAGGGTTGTGCGAACGCTTCGATTTGCGCACCGGCACCGGCAAATGGGCCGGCCGGCTGTGGTTCCCGCTGCGCGACCTCGGCGGCGGGCTCCTCGGCTTCACCGGCCGTACGATGCGCGACTATCTCGAGCCGCGCTACTGGACGCAAGCGACCGAAGTCGGGCTCTATCTGCCGGAACTGCCGGGCCCCGAGCATAGCCGGCTGCTGCTTGTCGAGGGCCCGGTCGACGCGTTGCGGGTTGCCGGTGTTGCAATCGATCGCTATAATGAGCTGTGCGTTGCGGCGTTGTGCGGCCTCGCGATCCGCGGGCTGCGGCTCGTCCAACTGAAGGCGTTGGCGCACAGCCTGCCGGACTGCCTCGTGAGCCTTGATGCGTCGGTAAGCAGGCTGAACGCGAACAAATTGATCGCCGATCTGAAAGTGGCACCGTGGCGCACGATCCGCCGGTTCCCGCTGCCGGCCGGAGCCGACGACCCCGGCGGGATGACAGACGACGAGGTCGCCCGATGGCTGAGCTGATCCGCTGGGAAGGCGCGTTCCAGAACTACGCACGGAAGTTCGTCGCCGCGAACCACTGGCGGGTGCGCCGCGTCTTACCCGAGCCCGCGGACGCGTTGCAGGAGGCGGCGGCGATCTATGCGCGCTGCCGCGCGTACTACCCGCATGTCGACCGGCGGCCCTGGATGATGGCGATCTTCAAACGGGCGCTCGTCAACGACTTTACGTCGCTCGCGCGCAAGGACCGGCAGATGCAGGAACTCGACGCGGCGCTCGCGGTGCGTCACCAAACGGCACCGCTCGAGTGGCCGGCGGGCCCGCTCGCCGTCGACCTCGCGCGCGCGAGCCCCGAACTGCGTGCGGTCCTGGCGCTCATTTGCGACGGGCCGCAAGCATTGCGCGAGATGCTGCTGCCGGATTACCGCGGGGCCAACCGACGGTCGCCGGCGACGGTTTCGCGCTCCTGGTGCCGCCTTGCGCGGGTCGGCCGCGTGCGCGACGACCTGCTTGCAGAATTGCAAAGCCTGCTAACCTGACTTATTTCTCCTTTCGACAGGGTGCAGGAGGAGCAACCGTGACGACGATTTACGATCACCTGCTGGGGCTCGTGAACAAGCGCAGCAAATTCGCGCCGCTGACCGAGAAGGAAACCGACCGCAGCTATCTCTCGCGACTGACGCATGCGGTGAGCGGGTCGACGAAAGATGACTTCGACGCAATGCCCGAGGAGGCGCAGGAATGGTTCGACCTCGCGGCCGAGGCGTTGAACGAAGAGCGGCCGGAGGTACCGGTGCCGGACGGCTACGACCGCGAAATGATCCTGCATCCGCCGCCGCCCGCGAAGCCGAAGATCGGCCGGCCGAAAGCCGCCGCGAAGGAGCGCGCCGAAACTGAGGAGCGGGCCCTCGAGCAAGTCGAACGTGTCGTCGAAGCCGAGCAGGCATCCGTGCATCCCGAGAGCACCGAGCGACCCGAGAAGCAACCGGCCGCTTCGACAAAGAGCACCGAAGGAACGAAGCGGGCAGCCGATACTGGTGCGAGGACCGCAACCGCCAAGCGGACTGCCGGCGGCCGGTTTGCGGCTAACCGCAAGAGCCAGCCGCTGGCGGTGAATGACGGCGCGGCGATCTCGACAATGATCCGCCGGCTCGTCGTCGCGGACGAGAAAGCGCCGGTGGATCAGATCGCGAAATTGATGAAGCAGCGCTTCAAGGTCGACATGTCGAAGCGCAAGACGACGATCTCGACCGTCCGCTACGATACGATCGCCACGCTGCGAGTGATCAAGGAATATGGCTGGAAGCCGCCAGCGTAACCGTCGCGTTCGTGAGAACCGTGCGACACGAGTGCCTAATTGCCGCGGCATTAGGCGTGTACCGGATCACTCGAGTGGGCCGGGATCGGACGGCCGTCATGGTGTGCACCGATCCCGGCCGGAGCCGAGTAGGCTTGATGGGACCGCAAGACCGGAGCGCAGCCGCCCGCAGGAGAGAGGACCGCAGCACAGAAGCGCAGCCGTTGGGTTCGCGAGCACCGACATTCCTGAGCGTCAGCCGTCCATGATGAAAGGACCGGAGCCCTTGAGCGGCAGCCGTCCACAGCAAGAGAACCGCGCGAGCCGAGCACGCAGCCGCTTCCAATGGAGAGATCCGCGGGGCCTAAGCGAAGCCGCCCAAGACAAGAGAACCGGCTCCAATGAGCGCCTGAGCCGTAACGGGGAATAGGGACCGGAAGACCCGAGCGCGGCCGCTATCGGAGAGAGCACCGGACGTTCAGAGCGTTGCAGCCGTATAGTGGGAGAGGGCCGAGGAACGCGAGCCGTCGCAAGGGAGCAAGCACCGGAAAACTCGAGCGCTCACCAGAAAAGCACCTTGAACGATGCCGACCAGCCCGAAAGCGATTCAGCGTTTCCTGCTCCACCGACCCGACCCGCCGCCGCTCGCATTCCGGGGCGCGGAGCCGGACCGGCTGCGCGCGCTTATCGAGCGGATCGGCCAGCACAAGCTGCTCGTCAAGACGCAGCCGCGAACGCATCAGCTCGAGGCGCTCGCGTTTGCGCTGTGGGCGCGGCGCGCGATCCTCTATTACGAGATGCGGACCGGCAAAACGAAGGTCGCGCTCGACTGGCTGTCGTACCTGATCTATTCGGGAATACTGAACCAAACCGCGCTGATCATCGCGCATGCGCCGATCGGCGTCGACGAGTGGGAATCGCAGATCCCGTTCCACTCGCATCTCGACGTTGCGGTGATCCGCTCGGGCCCGGACAGCACCGAGCGGTTCTTCGACGCCGCGGTCAATCCGCATGATGCGGTAATCGTCAGCTGGTCGACGCTGCAGCAGATTTTCACGGTCAAGCGGGTCGCGACGCACGGCGCAAAACGCGGCCGCGAGAAGCTCTATGTCGACCGCCAGCTCGCGCGCGACGCCGCACGGTTCTTCGGGGCCGCTGTCATCGACGAGATCCACATGGCGGGAAACCACGACACGCTCAGGTTCGGCATCGCGTCGGAGCTGGTGCAGCATTGCGCGTGGCGGCTGGGCCTGACCGGGACGCCGTTCGGCCGCGACCCGCTGCTCCTATGGGCACAGGCCTTTCTGATCGACGGCGGCGAGGCGTTGAGCACGAGTTTCCACTTCTTCCGCGCCGCGTTTTGCGTCGAGAAATACAACCCGTTCCGCCGCTGGAGCAAAACGGATTACGCGTTCGACCACAAGAAGATGCCGCTCCTACGCGACAAGCTCTCGAGGGCGACGTTGCACTGCGCGCTATCCGACGTGCAGGACGTCAACGTGCTCGCCGGCGTCGTGCGGCTGCGCATGTCCGGCGAGCAGCAGCAGGCCTATCTCGAGGCGGTCGAGCGGCTCGTCAAATCGCGGATCGGCGACGCGATCGAGATCGACAACGTGTTCCTGCGATTACGGCAGATCGCGTCGGGGTTTTTGCCATTTATCAACAGCGCCGGCGAGGAGCGGATCGTCGACTGGCCGGACGCGGCAAAGTTCGTCTGGCTGGACGATTTCCTCTCCGCGATCCCGGACTTCCAGGTCGTAGTTTTCCACGAATTTATCCACACCGGGCAGCGCATCTGTAAGTTGCTCGACAAGCACCGCATCAAGTATGAGTGGTTGCATGGCGGCGTCACCGGCCGGCCCGAATTGCTGAAGCGGTTTCAGACCGGCGAGTCGCAGGTCCTCGTCGCGAACGCCGCGACCGGCGGCATGTCGATCGATCTGAGCGCGGCCGAATACCTGTGCTTCTTCGAGAGCCCGGTGTCGCTGATCGCGCGCCGGCAGGCCGAGGCCCGGCCGCTCGCACGCGGGAGCCGGCCGCTTGTCGTCGACGACCTCGTCTGCGCGCCGATCGAGGCCAAGCTCCTCGACTACGCCGCGCAGGGAGCCAACCTGCGCGAGGCATTACTGCGCGATCCACGCAAATTGGCGGAAGAATTACGGAAATGAATGTCTGGACGATTGCGATTATCGCGTTCGCTTGCGGCTTTGCGATCGGCGCGGCTGTCGCAAATTTCATATGGACGCGCGCTCTTCGGCGAACTTTTTTCCGGCCCCGTTATTGCAATCGACTGCAAGATAACCACATAAAGGGTGCGGAAAGGAGGAACGATGAAACTGGAACTGACCCCTGAGGAACTGGCGATCCTCGACGCCGCGATGCGGAACTACAAGGCCACGACCCTCCACGTCTTCTCGCGGATGAAGCGGAAGGACGGTCCGGAGGAAAAAGACGCCGCCGAGGCGCTCTACGAAGCGACCCGAGCGCTGCACGGGCGGATCACGAAAGCCATCGCGACGGCATGACAGCCGCCAGCTCGCTGACCAACGCCGGCTCGAGCTGCAGACCGAGCCATCAGCGCAGCGAAGGATGAGTCCAGCGGGAGCCGTGCGCAGAGCGCACCAAGCTGCCGGGAGTAGCTGGGTTCAGTGGGCTGGCGGGTGTCCTGCCAGGAAAGGAGAGCGAATGGCCGATTACGAGAAAATCGACTGCGGGCGTTACTGCGTCTGGTCGTTCAAGGCTCCGCTGAAGCGGCGCGACCCGCCGGAACTGTGGGGCACGTTCTGGACGTGGGCCCCGCGCAGCGCCTGCGGCACCTATTGGGACCTGCACACGCACAACAGCCGCTACACGAGCCGCGAAGCGGCCGAAGAAGCCGCGCGGTTCATCACGAACAACATCATCGAACCCGCGAGGCGAACATGAAAGTCCGCGTCTACCGCAACCTGACGAAGAACTGCTACTCCGTGCAGAGCTACGTGCCGGGACCGAAAGGCCGCAAGCGCTGGAAACTGCGCGAGGAGCTGCCGCATGTCCGCAGCATCATGCTGAAGGACGCGAAATTCATCGTCGAGGCCGGCCGCCGCCGCCGCGTGCTGACCGAGCGCAAGAAGAACGTCCACGCGTTCGTCGAGGGCTACGAGACCGACCGGGTCTATCCGGCGGTCGATCCGACGAAAATGCGGGACGCGAACTACAACCCGTACAAGGCCGGGCATTTTTACGACAAGGACAGTGGCATGCCGCTGTCGACCGCGAAGGCGGTGTATCTCGGCCCGGACGGCATGACGTACGGGTAAAAAATTTCACCTGTGTCTTGCAATCCGCTGCAAGATAACCACCTCGAGAGTATAGGAAAGGAGAGCAAAATGCGCGAGCATGTTACACTGATCCAGAAGTTCGACCTCGAGCACAAAGTCTACTACGAGGTCGCCGAGACGAAGAACACGATCCGCTATCGGGTCGGCGAAGCGCTGACCGAGCGCGACGTCCGCGGCCTGAAGACGGCACGGATCGCGTACACCGTGAAGAAGGGGGGCTGAGCGATGGGCACGACGTTTGTCACGCTGACCGAAGACGAATACGGCAAGCCGATCCGGGTCAACCCGATGCACGTGATGACGATAACAGGCGGACAAAAGGGCTACTTAAAGTTGGTCGACGGCTCCCATATCGTCGTCAGGCAGAACGCCGCAGAAGTCGAGCGGCTGATCGACGAAGCCGTGCAAAGCACCGAAGATAACTTCGCGGCAGGACTTGCCGGCAAATTCGGCCGCTACTGATGAAAATCATCGATCTCGACACGTACCGCAAAAAGGACGGGCCGCGCGGCCCGTCCGACGAATTGGCCGACCGCATCATGGAGGCGATCCACGACTGGCAGGCGACGACGACGCTCACCGACGACGACGGCGTCAAGGAGCTGATGGCTCCGGTCATGGCGATGTCCGGGCTGGTCGGATTTTTTGTCTGGCTCGCCGGCAAGCGGGTCGATGACGGCTTCCGGAACGGTCTGCATGTCTCCGCGATTGCCGGCATGCAGCACGTCATCGACATGTGCGCGGAGGAAGAGGAGGACGACCCGTGAACCGCTTCCCGGACCCGGCCGACACGATTGTCGATTTCCTCGTCATGGTGCATGACGCGATGGAGGTCATGTCGCATCAGGGCTGGCACCGGAACGGAGAGCGCTCGAGCAAATTCGTCGTGCCGCGCGTCTTGCCGGCGGCTCCGGTCAAATGGTTCGGCGACAAGCACGGACTGACAAGCGAGGAATCGATCGGCTGGATCCTGCATCTCGAAGGCATGCCGGAGCCGATGGCCGCGCGCTTCCTGCGCCTCATAGACATGGCGAAAGCAGGGGCGGCACAGCACAACACCGATATCCGGGATTTCCTCGAGGAGTATTTCCGGGGAATGGATCTCGACGGACCGATGGGAAGGGCCTAGCAATCGACTGCAAGTCGCCCTATATTAAGGGACATGCCGAAGAAAGAAAACCCCGAGCTGTTGCCGCTGGCCGACGAGATTTACCGGTTCACGTTCAACGAAAAATCGATGTCCAGCCGGCGGGCCCCGCCGGGCGCGCTCGCGGCGCAACGCCGCTACCGCCCGAAACTGCGCGACGCGCGCCGCTTCATCCTCGACGACGACGCGGTCCGACTGATCAGCCGATTGTCGCATGAGCGCGACCGCTTCGACGCGTGGGCGTTCCTCGCGCGGCTGCCGCACGACCCGATGTGGCTCGAGTTCAACCTGCACACGAAGGTCCAGGAACTCAATACGCTCCAGAAGCATCCCCCGCCGTTCATCCCGACCGAGGTGCCGCGGCGGCTCGGCTTCCTGCTGTATAACGACGACGACAACGTCCGTTGGGTGTGCCACGAATTTTACGATTTTACGAACACGCATGCGGCCGGGATGGAGCACCGGTTTAACTACCAGCCGGGAATGCTCGACTACGTGTTCGACCCGGAGGGCGACCTCGACACGGTGCTGCGCGGCTCGAAAGTCTGGAAGACCAAGACATTGTCGCAGCTCGACTGGTTCCCGAAAATCCCGTTGCGGATCGCGTGCCCGCATGACGGCTCGCCGCTCGTCGAAGGCACGATCGACCCGGAAATCTGCCTGTGCGGCGTGTTCGATCTCGTCGAGGAGGTCGCCGGCCAGCGCGATCCGAAGACCGGCGTGATCCGCGCCGAGAATTTCCTCAAACCGCCGGACTGGTTCGCGAGCCGCGCCGCGGT
>JAFMSA010000666.1 GCA_017353855.1 Alphaproteobacteria bacterium | reverse complement strand
TCATCTTTCAAGTTCGGGCGATACTGGCCGACCGCTCCCGGGCCAAGCCTTGCATTATGCGGAGGGCTTCAAAGCTGCCGCACGGACAACATTGCCGTGTTCTCGGTCCCATCGTGGAGCGCACGCTAGCGCAACCCGGTGTTCCGCCACGAGGGGGCCAGTCGGTTACTCCGCCGCCGCCAAACAAACCATAACATGTTGTTATCGCAGGTTCAAGCGTTGGGGCGTCCAATCCCACCCCGCTTGCCCCAAGCTGAGGAATGCGGCCGCCCGTTATCGTCGACGACCCTGCAAACGGGCCCCGGATGCTCATGGCAGGCGCAATCGGACGCCCCCACTCGTCGGCCTCGAGGCTATCCACTGAGGGCCTCGCGCGTTCAGGTCGGAATCGACATTCTTATGTCCGGAGTCAATGGACGAGGCAGCATCAGAGGATAAGCTGCTGAGGGAAGGTGGAAGTTTGTGTTGCTTGACTGTGGTTCTGCTGCACAATGCCGGAGATGGAGCGCTGATACGAGGTTCATCAAGCTCTTATTCGCGGGTTCTGCCTTCCGTGTCTTCGTATCGGGGCTGGTGCTTGTCTAAAGCGCGGGCTTTCATTGCCGCACCTGAGGTCTCAGAAAAATTTGTGAATCATTTTAGTACATTGTTGCGCTTTGCCGCCCGCGGCGGGCGGTCGGGAAATTAAGCGGGGGCGCCTGAGATCACGTTGTTTTCCCGACGATTTGCGTGCATTCCTGTCTCCTCGTCCGCCGGCGGCAGCAGCGCGCGATCGGTATATGCGCTCGGGTCGCGTTCGACGCGGCGGCGGATACGGTACAGATAGAGGTAAAACGCGGCGAGCTTTACGTGGGTTTCGATCACTTCCCAAACCCGCCGGGGATAGAAAGTCAGTGGGTTTTCGGGTGGTAGACCGAGGCGACGCTGGCGGCGCAATTTGCGGCGGAAATAGCCGCCCTGCAGCGGATGCAGGTTCTCCTGCAGGAACGTGAAATAGAACTGCACTATGTGGTTGAGCAATCGCGCCGGCTTGATGCCCGATGCTTTGGCCCGGCGAAATATTGTTTCGATGTGCTCGGCCGAATAATAGAGGTCCCATGCCTCGCGATAGACGTTCTGCCAGTCCGCTGCGGTCATCACCGGATGACCGGTCGTGACGTGTTCGAGATCGTATTTGTTCATATCGGGGTCCATCCAGACCCCGCCTTTATAGAGTTGCTTGTGGTCGGCTGAGCCGGGGAGCGGCGTCAGAATGAAGAATTCGAGCAGATCGACCGGCAGCTCCTGCTGTACGGTTCGGATGTCGCGCGCTATGCGCTCCGGCGTATCGCCCGGAAACCCCAGGATATACCCGGCATAAGTGATGACCCGATGGGCCCGCCAGGCAAGAAACATCTGCCGGTATTCGTGAACCCGGTTCTGCTTCTTCCTGGCCTGCAACAGGCTGTCGGGATTAATGTTTTCAAGCCCGATAAAGACCCGCTTGCAGCCGGCGCGCGCGGCTTTTTCGACAAAGTTCGCGATGCGGTGGCACAGCGTATCGACCTGGATGATGAACTGTAGCTCGAGCCCTTCGCGCTCGCGCATGTCTATGAGGCGGTCGAAGATCGCCTCCCAATTCCGGTTACGCGCGAAATTGTCGTCGGTTATGAAAAACCGGAAGACACCCTGCGCGAGGTTGGCCCGCACCAGCCGCTCGACATCCTCAGCGTCGCGCCAGCGCGATTTCCGGCCCTGCACATTGATGATCGTGCAGAAGCTGCACTGGAACGGGCAGCCGCGCCCGGCATCGAAGGCGCCGATCGTCTCTCCATAGCGCCGCACGATCCCGAGCGGCAGAAACGGAGTCACCTGCGCCTGCAATGCCGGCAGGTCGTCCGTAAAGTTGTAAACCGGCCGCAGCCGGCCCTCGAGCGAATCGGCGAAAACGCCGGCGAGCCGCCCTTCGGCTTCTCCGGCGAAGAGGCTGATCCCCATGCGCCGGGCCGCCTCGAGATCGGGCGGCAGGTCCGGCAGCATCGCCAGGCAGCCCGACACGTGAAACCCGCCGATGGCCACCTGGATTCCCGCAGCGCGAAACTGCGCGGCGATGTCGACCGCACGCGGGAACTGGTTCGACTGGATCCCGACCAGGCAGACGAGTCCGGCACCGCCACTTTTTATCCGCCGGATGATGCGCCTGACCGGGATAACGGTGTGACACTCGTCATAGGCCCGGACCTCGATCTCGACATCCGGCCCGAGTGCGCGACGCTCCGCCAGATCCATTGCAATGCCATAGAGGCAGGCGAGCGAATTTGACGGTATCCAGGATTTCCACCACTGGATCACGTAGCCGTCATCATCGTAGTGCGACGGCTTGATCAGCTCGACGAGAAACCGGCGTCCCCCCATGGCAACGGATTTTACCTTGTGTCGTCGTCCCGGTAAAAGGACAAGATGGACTTGTAGCGGATCGATGGAGGTGCCGAATGTTCGAGGGGTTCACGCGGACGGAAATTGCAACTCGGGGCGCGCGAATTCATCTGCGGCACGGCGGCGACGGACCGCCGTTATTGCTGCTGCACGGCAACCCGTTGACCCATGTCTCATGGCACAAGATCGCCGAGCCTCTCGCCCGGCATTTCCACGTTGTCGCGGCGGATCTGCGCGGCTACGGCGACAGTGTGGGTCCCGAGGACGGCGGAGAGAACCACAGCAATTACTCGTTTCGCGCAATGGCGCAGGACCAGGTGGAGGTCATGGAGCGGCTCGGCTACCGCGAATTCTTCACTGCCGGGCACGACCGCGGCGCCCGCACTGTCCACCGGATGTGTCTCGACCATCCCGAGCGGGTCAGGCGCGCGGCCGTTATCGACATTCTGCCGAACTACCATATCTGGGCCCATGCCTCGAAGGATTGGGCATTGAAGTCCTGGCACTGGCTGTTCATGGCTCAGCCTTACGACATGCCCGAGCGGATGATGGCCGGCGTACCGGCGCAATGGTTCATGGAAAAGAAATTGTCGAAGCCCGGGATCGGGCTCGGCTTTTTTGACCCCGAGGCCTTTGCCGAATATGTCCGGTGTTTCACGTGGAAGACGATCCGCGGCTCCT
>JAFMSA010000665.1 GCA_017353855.1 Alphaproteobacteria bacterium | reverse complement strand
CCGTTAACCGTGCTCGTCGTGCCGCACGGATCCCAATTAGCATGGATCGATATCGCGCGGCCAAGAGCCATTCTTTTCATCGCCGATCCGGAGGAGGCGATCCCTTTAATTCGTGGAAGCTTATGCGATGATTTCGGGTTGACCCCGGCGGAAGCCAGGCTTGCGCGCGAGATGTTAAAGGGTGACGGGCTTCGAGGGGTGTCCGACCGGCTTAGCATCTCCTTGGCCACCGCGCATACCCAGCTTGCTCGAGTGTTCGACAAGTATAGCGCGACAATCTGGATGAGAAGCCGTATTGCCTCACCCATGAATGTTCCCGAGAAGTCAAGCGTTGCCTCACCGAGTGTGCTCCCTTCGCCTCGTTGATCGCCCCGGCCGAACCGCGCCTCTTTTTTTAATTTCTAATCTAAATCAGTGGTTATTGATGTGGCGTCGCCACCCCGTCTGATCGAGGTTCCACAATGGATGGCAACGTTGATATCGACCAGCTTGCTTTGACCAAATTCGGCATCGGCCAGGCGATCGAGACGCCGCTGGCGTGCACACCGCTTTCCATTCGGCCAAGAACGAGGCTGCCGCCCTTGCCCCTCGTTCGGGCTGGGAAGGTTCCGCCGATCCCGATCGAGACGCGGTCTGCCGACCAGGTGAGCGCTGCGCTGAGCGAAGAGCGGGGGAAAGGTGCGGGGTCGGGTGGTGCTACACCACTATTGGTACCTTTAAATTTGTTCGTCCTCAGACGACCAATCCTGCACGATGGCGTTTGCCAGCTATCCTTAGCCCGGAGCGGCCAGACGGGTCAGCCTCGGCCTCCGGATCATGCACGAGCACAAGGTCGGCGTCGCCACGCCGCGCTGTTTCGAGCGCCTGGCCCGCGCCCTGCGCTATCACGCGGACTTCGATCCCCGTTGCCTGCGTAAAATACTGGCAAGATGTGATCGTACAGCCCTGAATCCTGAACCGAGGTTGTCGACGCCAGCACGACCGCCGGCGCAGCCATTGCCCGCAGCGATACCAGCGCGGCAACCACCAAGATCACGGTAATACCAGCCAGGTGCATCGGGGCGCGGGTTGCAATCAAAGCCGGACGATCGTGGAGAATTTCGCGCACACCATCGCTCTGGCTCTCGCCGTTAGCCTGAGCGCCGCAGCTCAGGCGACTGCGCTCGGTGTGTCCCTCCCCGCCGCGCAAAGTGACATCCTAGGAGAGGTTCGGAGCTTGACGGCCCTGGTCATCGCGGCCACGCTTGCGGCAAACCAAGCAAAGCAAAGGAGTAGGAAATGGAATTCGGCATCTTCAATCTGATGGGCTCGCGCGATCCCGCTAAACCGACAGCCGAAGTATTTGCCGAGGTCGCGGAGCAGACGTGCCTTGCCGACAAGCTCGGCTACGCGACCGCCTGGTTCGCGGAGCACCATTTCTCGAATTATTGCCTCTGCGCGTCACCGCTGATGCTGGTCGCGCACTGCGCCTCGATCACGAGAAAGATCCGGCTCGGCACTGCAGTCGTCGTCTTGCCGCTCTATAACCCGGCACGCCTCGTTGCCGAGATTGCAACTGTCGACGCGCTGTCGAACGGCCGACTGATGCTCGGCATCGGCGCTGGCTATCAGCCCTACGAATTCGAGCGGTTCGGCGTCGACATCAAAAACAATCTCGAGATGACCGAGGAGTTCTGCGACATCCTCGACCGAGCCTTCACTCAAGATTTCTTCAGCTACGACGGCAAGCACTACCAGATCCCGCGGACCCATATCCCGGCTCGACCGGTGCAGAAGCCGCTACCGATCTACGTGGCGGGCCATACCGAAGCGATGTTCCGTGCCGCCGCACGGCACGGCCACCGGGTGTTGTCGTCGGGCAGGGTCGGAGGCGCCGCACTGCTGGCCGAGCAGTACCAGATCATCAAGGACGCTTATCACGCCGAGGGCGTGCCGCTGAAGAACGCGCACATTACCGTTAATCGCTTCGCACACATTACCGACAGCAAGGAAGACGGGTTGCGCTTCGCGGAGAATGCGCGCTACCAATCTCGCCTGGCGTCAAGCTTGCGGCGGCGGCAGGAGGTCATGCTGGGTACGGTACTGGTGGACAAGCCGTTCCCCGACGAACCACCGCTCGAACGGATCCACAACGATCTCTTGATCGGGGATGTCGAGACGGTTGCGGAAAAACTGGTCGGCGAGATCCGCGCGACCCACCCGGTCCATATGTGCTTCTCGTTCAAAGTCGGCGCGACCCCGCACAAGGCGGCGATGCACTCGATGGAACTGATGATGACCGAGGTCAGACCACGGGTCGAGCGGGTGCTCGGGTCTCCCGCTCGCGAAGCGGCCGAATAATACCCCAAGCTGCGCAACGTCGGCGGAGGAACGGACATGGAAATCGACGCCGCTATTTTCTTTACCGACTATTCGATGAAACCGACCGCATTGGGTGGTGGCGCTGGAGAGCGTGGCTTTGACTCGCCATGGGTGGCCGACGTATCCCGGTCACCCGCCGCTTTGGCTTGCCGGGCGGCAAGCAATACCTAAGTCGCCCGGAGGTGTACGGGGCGAGCCGCTGCTGAGCAATCGGCCGCGGCTTTCAGGCTCCTCGAGAGCCCCGCGCCGCCACTCGTCGGACGGGAGATTAGCGGTGCGCGCAGACAATCCGCTCTATGCCGCGCGCAATGGCCCGCATGCGATGAGCTCGACCCGCAGACGATGAAGTATACCTTTGTCGACACCTGCTTCGACACGCACCACCTGCAGTTCGGCTTCGACAAGGACGACACCTTGTGGACGACCGGCGGCGGTGGCGCCCGCACCTTCACGAAGGTTTACATCGAGCAGGCGCGCGGAGCGGCCGATGCGCAAGATCGGCTGCGCCAGGCCGGATATGTCGCATAGCCGCTCGCGGGCCTGCCCGTGTCGATCAAGGACCTGTTCGGGGTGGCCGGCGCAGTGACCCTCGCCGGCTCAAAAGCGCTCGACGACCGTCCTCCGGCTGAGCACGACGGTTGCGTGGTGTCGGGATGGTAATTGAGAGACCCCCTCCCCTGCCCGTGCGCTGGCCCCGCATAATGATTGTGCCGCCATTTCGACGGACCACTGTTCCTT
>JAFMSA010000664.1 GCA_017353855.1 Alphaproteobacteria bacterium | reverse complement strand
CCTTCGGCTTGAGCACGGCGTGCTCGTGGCAATGGATCTGTATCAACGCTTCTTTGCCGTCGCCGGTCCGCGGGAGATCGAATTTGTCGCAATGTTCGTCAAGAAACTCGCTGAGCAGGTAACTCTGTTCCTTGAGCATCGTTGCTCTATTGTCACCGGGGAAAAGCGCCGCGACCTCGTCGCGGAACGAGGCCACGCAGGCGGGCTCGAGGCCGACAATCGGCACGCCACGAGAAAGCGCCGGAGCTAATGTATCGAGCAGCTGACGCAGCAGCAAATCGGCCTGGCCGAGCATTCCCCAGTCATAAAGGGGGCGGGCGCAGCAGAGAGTCCGGGGTGGCACTGTGACCCGCCATCCGGCGGCTTCAAGGACATGTACGGCCGAAATGGCCGTTTCCGGACGAAAAAAATTGTTGAATGTGTCGGGAAACAGAAGCACCTCCGGCCCGGAGGGGTTGCGCGTCACGTAATGCCGATACCAGTCCACGAAGGTCTGGCGCGGATAGCTCGGCATCCGACGCTGCTGAGCGATCCCACCCGCAAACTTGATGAGGGTGCTCAATCCCGGCGTCTGCGTCATCAGATTGGCAAAAAAGGGGATCCGACTGGCGGCGCGCGACCACCAGTAGATCATCCCCATCGAGTAGGCGACGCGCGGTCTTAGCCGCCCGGCATAGTAGTGAGAACGAAACTCCGCCTTATAGGTTGCCATATCGACATTGACGGGGCAGTCATGCTTGCAGCCCTTACAGGAGAGGCAGAGATCGAGCGCTTCTTCGACCTCGCGACTTCGCCAACCGTCCTTGATCGGGCCGCCATGCAGCATCTCGAACAGCATGTGACCGCGACCACGCGTCGAATGGCGCTCCTCCCTCGTCGCCATATAGCTGGGGCACATGACGCCGGCCTCGGTCGTATGCCGACGACATGTGCCGATGCCGACACAGCGCATAGCCGCACGCTCGAACCCGCCGCCTTCAGTCGGGAAGTGAAACCGGGTTTCGAGTTTCGGAGGCCGATAATCGGGTCCGAGACGCAGGTTAGCGGTGATGGGATATGGGTCGACGACCTTGCCTGGGTTCATCTTGCCCAAGGGGTCCCAAATCCCTTTGAATTCACGAAATGCTTCCAGCAATCCGGGACCATACATCTTGCCCAGCAGCTCGGCCTTGGACTGACCATCGCCATGCTCGCCCGAGATAGACCCGCCGCAGCTGACGACCAGATCGGCCGCCTCGCTGAGAAAAGAGCGCCACTTGGCAACACCGGATTCAGTGCGCAAGCCAAAATTGATGCGACAATGAATGCAGCCATCGCCAAAATGACCGTAAAGCGCGGATTCGTACTCGTATTTTTTGAACAGGCGATCAAGATCGCGCAGATACGCGCCAACACGACTTGGCGGCACGGCTGAATCTTCCCAGCCCTCCCAGGCATCCGGGTGGTTGGGGACAAAGGCGGTGGCGCCGAGGCCGGCCTTGCGAACCTCCCAAATTCGCGCTTGCGTCGCCTTGTCCCGCACCAACCGCGCCTCGGCAGTTGTAGTGGACTGCCGGAGTTCGCGGATTAAGTCCCGGGCGCGATCAACGGCTTCCTCCTCACTATCGCCGCCGAATTCGGCGATCAGCCAGCCGCAACCCTGTGGCAGGGAGGCGAATGCCGCCTCGTGCTGATGCTTGATCTTCATGTACTCAATGAGTCGTTGATCAATGCCTTCGAGCCCGACAGGGTGGTAACGGAGGATCAGCGGCACGGTATCGCCGGCAGTGAAAATGTCCGGAAATCCGATCGCTACGATGACACGAGCCGGCGGGCTGTCCACCAGCTTTAAGCCGGCCTTCAGCACTGCCACGCAACTCCCCTCGCTGCCGACGAGCGCGCGCGCAACGTTAAATCCCCGTTCGGGCAACAACTCGTCGAGATTGTAGCCCGATACGCGGCGTGGGATGTCCGGATAGCGCTCGCGGATTTGTTCAGCGTACCGCCAGCGCAGCTGGTCAAGCCGACGGTAAATCTCGCCGCGCCGCCCACCGGCGGCGATTATCCGGCCCAGCTCGTCCTCGCTGGTCGGTCCGACCCTCAGGCGCAGCCCATCATAAGTCAGCACATCGAGTTCCGACACATTGTCGACAGTGCGCCCAGCCATCACCGAATGTACGCCGCAGGAATTGTTCCCGACCATTCCGCCAAGCGTATTGTGGTCGTGCGTCGACGGGTCGGGACCAAAGGTGAGATGGTGCTCCTCCGCAGCGGCGCGCAAATCATCGAGCACGACCCCCGGCTCTACCCAAGCCCGCCGGTCCTCGTGATCGACGGTCAGGATATGGTTCAGGTATTTGGAATAATCGATGACCACAGCGGTATTGCAGCATTGGCCAGCAAGGCTCGTGCCACCGCCGCGCGACAGGACGGGTGCGCCGTGCTCGCGGCACAACTCGATCGTGGTCACGACGTCGGCGATGCTGCGCGGGATCACCACGCCGATCGGCAACTGGCGGTAATTTGAGGCATCGGTAGAATAGAGCGCTCGGTCCCCTGCCGAGAACCGCACTTCGCCCGCGATATGGCGCCGTAGTGCGCGGCGTAGCTCAGACGCCGCGCCTGCGGAATAGGGCACGAACTCCGCTGCTGTGCGGCCGGTCGTTGCTTCCTCGCTGACGATACGGTCGGAAGGAGATACAGACGTTTCGCTGATGCTCATAACGGTCCCAGGAGAAGGGGTTAGACAGCAAAGGGCGCGGCACCCGCTTCACTCGAGGCGGGGCCCGGACCGGCTTAGATCGGCGCGGATCACTCCACGTTCGGCCCGCGGAGCTCCGTCGAACCGCATTTGCTCGATTCCGCACATGATCGCAAAATCACTCTTGGTGCCAGAATTTCGCAGTCGCAAGCGCGGCGTGCAGACGAAGAGACGGCACGCGATGCGCGGAACGCACCACGCAATGCGCTGAACGCAGCACCCCATGCGCGGCGCACAGTGCGTCCACTTGCAGGAATCGGGGAAATGCCGAGAGAGTGCGACACGTCGACCGGCAGAACATCGACCGCTTGCGCCTCGAGCCCGCCGGCAGCGATCCGTATCCTGCGAGGCGCACGATC
>JAFMSA010000120.1 GCA_017353855.1 Alphaproteobacteria bacterium | reverse complement strand
AAAAATGCTGTCAAATACGGATTATGACGAACATTCTGAAGATGCGTGCGATTGCCGGCGCGCTGAAGCGCGGATCGCCGGCGTCGATCTTTCACCCGGATCTCGACCGCGCGATGATCACGGCGATCCGACGGCCCTGGCTCGAACACCTCGTGATCTTCTTCACGTCCCGTTTCTCGCGCTCGCACCGCGGGTTGGCCAGATCGTCGAGTATCCGTTAGTCAACGCCATCGGAGGCGTCATGGCCGCACACAGTGCGCCTGCAGGACACAACGGGTCAGAGCGCGTGCCCCTGTTGCAGTATTTGCTCGCGCATCGGCGGCCTCCGGAATTCACCCGCCGGTTCCTCCGGGAGGTCGGATTGCTCGCGTTCCGGGACCACCGCCGCACCGAACATAATCCGATCAACGATTACCGCGGCTTGCGCCGCGTCATGCGCCGAGGCTCGCCGGCGACTGCCCGCTGATTTTTCCCGCGCGAGCCCGAATCCACACTCAGGCAGTGAATCAGAGGCGGCGATGACGGTGACCGCGGGGCGAGCGCGGGTATTGCCGGGTTGCCTCTGCGGTCTCGGGTTGCACCGACACCAAAAAGCGTGGTTGACGCGGCGGTGTGGCCCGGACCGACCGCCGAGAATCCGAAGGACTCGGGCGTCAAACTCGTCGGGCCTGCCGAAAACAGCTCGTTGCGATCGCTGCCCAGGGCGGCCGGCCGCAGCACCGGCTACCGCTGTCGCAACCCCGGATACCGCGCCGGCGGGTGGCGGTCATGTTCAGCGACCTGTTCGGATCAACCGCTCTCTCCCTGCGGCGGGCTTGCGAGGAACCGCGCGAGTTGACACGCGGCTATCTTCGTGCCGCCGCCGGGGTCGTGAAGCGCGCCGAGGAGGCGCAGGCTAAAAGGCTGAGGCTGGTCATTCCAGGGACCTTGTCGTAGGCTCACGTTTAGCTCCACGGTCGACGGGAAGGCGTGATGCCGGCGCGTACGGGTAAGCAATATCTGGCAGGCCTGCGCGAGCAGGAGCGGGAAGTCTGGCTTCAGGGAGAGCGGGTCGAGGACCCCACGACACATCCCGGTTTGCAGGGCGGCGCACAGGCCATCGCCGCGCTGTACGACATGCAGTGCGACCCGCAATGGTGCGAAGAGATGACTTATGTCTCTCCGACGACCGGAGACCGGGTCGGGCTCTCCTTCATCATTCCCCGCACGCGCGAGGATCTCGAAACACGCCGCGTCATGATGCTCAATTGGGCGCGCACGACCTGCGGCATGATGGGGCGCTCCCCCGATTTTATGAACGTCACGTATGCCGCCTGGGCGGGAGCTGCGGATTATTTTGCGGGAGGCCGGCACGGGCGCCCGGAATTCGCCGAGAACATGCGGCGCTACCACGAGTATATCCGCGAAAAGGACCTGACCCTGACACACGCGCTGATCAACCTGCAGCGCAGCCGCAGCGTTTCCGGGGTCTTCAACCTTCAGGAGGGGACGGCGCTCGAAGTCGTGCGTGAGACGGATGCCGGGATCATCGTCCGCGGCGCGCGCATCCTCGCGACGTTGGGGCCGTTCGCCGACGAGATCGGCGTCTACTCGCCGCGCATGGCGCGCCACGCCGAGTCGCACAGCCCGTTTGCGGTCAGCTTTGCGATCCCGTGCGGCACGCCGGGGCTCCGATTCCTGTGCCGCGAGAGTTTCGACCTCGGCCGCTCGCATTTCGATCATCCGCTCGGCTCGCGTTTCGAGGAGATGGACTGCGTCGTCTTCTTCGACGACGTGCTGGTCCCGTGGGAGCGCGTGTTCCTGCTCGGCGACGTCGATCTCTTGAACCGCACCGCCAATGTCACGCATTCGAGTGCGCATTCCGCGCATCAGGGTGCCGCCAAGAACCTCGCGAAGGCCGAGTTCGTATTGGGCGTGGCGCTGTTGATGACGCAGGTCTTGGGCAATGGGCATCTGCCGCATGTCGAGGAGCGCGTGGGCGAGTTGATGCTGATTACACAATTGACGCGAGCCTGCATGCGGGCCGCAGAGGCCGACGCGCGGCTCGACGAATGGGGTGTGATGTGCCCCGACCTGTTGATGGTGGAGAGCCCCCGCAACCTCTTCATGACCGCCTATCCGCGGATGGTCGAGATCATTCAGCTCCTGGGATCGAGCAGCTTTATGCTGACCCCGACCGAAGCCGATTTCAAAGGCCCGCTCGGACCCGCGATCGAGCAGTACCTGGCGACCGACAATTCGCCGGCGCGCGATCGCGTCAAGCTGTTTCGCCTGGCCTGGGACATTGCCGGCAATGCTTTTGGCAGCCGTCAGGTATTGTACGAGCGGTTCTTCGCCAGCGACCCGCTGACCCGCGCACGAGCGCTCGCTGCAATTTATCCGAAAAAAGAGGTGGTGGATCGCGTCCTCGAATTTTTGGGACGCGACGACAATACCGAATGACGCGCACGGGATTGGCCACGCGGCCGAACAGATTTTCTTGTCATCCCCGCAAGGCGGGAGTCCGCAGCCCGGCGAGCGGCCTTGGGAGTTGCGCGGGGGACCATCAAGGGAGGCGGTGATGGATGGGAATGAGCGGATTAGCCGCCTCCTCCTGAAGCAGGAGGTCGATGAGTTTCTTTATTACGAGGCCGATCTGCTGGACGCGCGGCGCTATGACGATTGGCTGGCTCTATTGGCGGACGATGTACGCTACTGGATGCCGATGCGCCGCAATGTCAAGGTCGACGACCTTGAGCGCGAATTCACGCGCGAGGGCCGCGACATCAGCTGGTTCGACGAGGGCAAGCAGACGCTCACGCGGCGAGTCCGGCAGATCCAGACCGGCATCCATTGGGCGGAGGAGCCGGTCTCGCGCATCTCTCACGTGATCTCCAATATCCGGCTATTGGAAGCCAACCCCTCGTGGGCCGAGCCGGCCGAGGTTGCGGTCGGATGTCGATTCCTCGTCTATCGCAATCGCGTCGAGACGGAGACCGACATCCTGGTCGGCAAGCGCGAGGACCTGCTGCGCCGCGTCGAGGGCGAACTCAAGATCACGCGTCGCAGAATCCTGCTCGACCAGAATGTGCTGTTGAGCAAGAACCTGACTTTCTTCTTCTAAATGAACGATGAGACGGCCAGACGATGAACGCGCGCGCCCGTAAGGACCCCTCGTCGCGTCCGCAAGTGCCTGAGGCCGAGGCTGCCGCGCCACCCGGGCGCGCGGACCCGCTTTCCCCAGAAATGACGAATGTCGGGTTCTCGATTTCTTAAAACCAGAGGAACAGCCATGGCGAGCACGAACACAACCGGATACCGCCGAGGGCTCGTAGACCTCGGGAAGGGGCAGATCAGCCGCGAGATCTTTGTTAACGACGAGATCTACCAAGAGGAGCTGGAACGGATCTTCGCGCGTGCTTGGCTGCTTGTCGGCCATGAGAGCCAGATCCCGAACCCCGGAGATTTCTTCGTTTCGTCGATGGGGGAGGAGTCGGTGATCCTCTGCCGCGACCGTGCGCACAAGGTCCATGTGTTCCTCAATTCCTGCCGGCACCGCGGCATGAAAGTGTGCCGTTACGATGAGGGCAACGCCGCGGTGCTCACCTGCCCTTACCACGGCTGGAGCTATTCGACGGACGGCCGGCTCGTCGGGGTCCCCTATTTTCGGGAGGCCTATCACGGCTCGCTCGACCGGTCACGATGGGGTCTCGCCGAAGTGGCGCAGTTGTGCCTCTACAAGGGCACGGTCTGGGCCAGCTGGGATCCGGCGGCGCCGCCGTTTCTCGAATATCTCGGCGATTTCCTGCCCTATATCGATCTCACTCTCGACGCCTGGGACGGCAGCGACGGCGGCACCGAGATCCTATCCGGCATCCAGAAATGGCGCGTGCCGTGCAATTGGAAATTCCCGGCCGAGAACTTCTCCGGCGACAGCTACCACAATATCAGCCACCGCTCCGTCGATCTCGCCGGGATCGGGCCGTCCGGCAGCGGCCGGCGCGACATGCCCGAGCTGCTGATGGCGCGCAAGCTGCACATTGCGTTTCCCGAGCACGGTCATCAGACGACGAGCTATCTGTTGCCCAAGGAGGTTGCGCTGCCGCCGGCCTACCAGCACTCCTCCGTTGTTTCCGAATATTTCAGAGAATGCGAGGAGGCGCGTCGCAACAAGCGCGGCGATTGGGGTCGGATGATTGCGTTGGTCGGTGAGGTGTTCCCCAACACTGCGTTCCTCGCGCGCCAGCCCCGCACGCTCGCCGCATGGCATCCGCGTGGCGCACACGAGACCGAGGTGTGGCGCTGGTTTCTCGTCGACAGGAATGCGCCGGCCGAGGTCAAGGATTTCCTGCGGCAATACTATATCCGCTATTCGGGCCCGGGCGGTATGACCGAGCAGGACGACATGGAGAACTGGAATTATGCGCATGCCGCGAGCCGCGGAACGATTGCTCGCCGCTACCCCTACAATTACGAGCAGGGAACAGGGACCGAGATCGAAAACTACGAGTGGGAAAGTTTCCGGGTTCCCGGGGTCGTCTGCGACCTCACGCGGGCGAAGTCGAGCGAGCACAATCTGCGCAATCTCTACCGGCGTTGGGCCGAGTTCATGGAGGCCGACCGTTGGGAGGAGCTGACGAGTGGGCGCCGGCTCGGCCGCGCCGAGGCGGCCGAGTGAATAGCCAAAGCCGGTGAGAGCAGAGGCAATGACCACATCGCATTCCCGCGAAGGTGGGAACCCGGGCCCGCAAGGCTGTAAACGGCGATCCTGGACCCGGTTTGGCGGGGGCGATGGGTGAAAGGAGGGGCGATGGCGACGACACGCAAAGACGGATACCGCCCGGGTCTGGTGGACATCTCGGCGGGACAGGTCAGCCGCGAGATTTTTGTCAACGAGGAGATTTATCGCGAAGAGCTGGAGAGGCTGTTTGCGCGGGTGTGGTTGTTTGTCGGGCATGAGAGTCAGATCCCCAAACCCGGGGATTATTTTGTCTCCGGGATGGGCGAGGAATCGGTGATCCTTTGCCGCGACCGCGCGGGGAAGGTTCATGTATTCCTCAACTCGTGTCGTCACCGCGGCATGAAGGTGTGCCGTTACGACGAAGGGAACACCCCGGTGTTTACCTGCCCGTATCACGGCTGGAGCTACGGCACTGACGGCCAGCTTGTCGGCGTGCCCTATTTTCGCGAGGCCTATCACGAGAAGCTCGACAGATCGCGATGGGGATTGGTCGAGGTTCCTCGGACGTATCTCTACAAGGGGACGGTGTGGGCCTGCTGGGATTCGGCGGCACCGCCTTTCCTGGAATACCTCGGCGATTTCGTGCGCTATCTCGATCTCACTTTGGACGGCTGGGACGGCAGCGAGGGCGGCACCGAAATACTGGGCGGGATCCAGAAGTGGCGCATTCCGTGCAACTGGAAATTCCCGGCGGAAAACTTCTGTGGCGACAGCTACCACAATATCAGCCACCGCTCGGTCGATCTGGTGGGCATCGGCCCCAGCGGCACCGGGCGCCGCGACATGCGGGAGCGGCAGATGGCGCGGCGGCTGCAGGTCGCTTTTTACGAGCGCGGCCACCAGACGGGGGTCTACCTTTTTCCCAAGGACCAGGCGACGCCCCCCTCCTACCAGCACTCGCCGGAGGTGTCGGAATATTTCGCACACTGCGAGGAGGAGCGGCGCAAGAAGCGCGGGGAATGGGGCAGGCTGATCGGCAGCCCCGGCGAGATTTTCCCCAACACGGCACTGCATCCGCGCCAGCCGCGCACGATCGCGGTGTGGCATCCGCGCGGCGCACACCAGACTGAAGTGTGGCGCTGGTATGTGGTCGACAGCGCCGCACCGCAGGAAGTTAAAGATTTCCTGCGCGACTACTACATCCGCTATTCGGGCCCCGGCGGCATGACCGAGCAGGACGACATGGAGAATTGGAATTACGCGCATGCCGCAAGCCGAGGCACGATCGCGCGGCGCTATCCCTACAGCTACGAGCAGGGGCTCGGCTTCGAGACCGAGAATTACGAGTGGCAGGGGTTGCGCATCCCGGGCACAGTAATGGACATCACCGACGCCAAATCCAGCGAGCACAACCTCAGGAACCTCTATCGGCGCTGGGCGGAGTTTATGGAGGCCGAGAGCTGGGGAGAGCTCGCCACATGGCGGCTCGCGCGAGCGGCTGAATGAGCGAACCCGTCAATATCCGCTTGCTGCAACCCGGTACCCGGGTTGTCCTCGAGGGCGGTGCCACCGCTGAAATCGTGTCCAATCCGCAAGACGGCGTGTGGGTGTTTGCGCGCTTTCTCACCTCGCCCGACGATCCCGACAGGATCGGCAGCGAAGAGATGGTCTTCGCACAAGAGATCGTCGAGGTGGGCGAGGCGTCCTGAGCTACAAGCTGTTCCACCCCTCTCAGGTCCGCTTGAAGAAGCGGCTTGCGTTTTCCCAAAAGAGCTTCTGCCGGGTAGGCGGTTTGACGCTCGACCAGGCGAGGATATTCTCGATCGAATGGGGAAATTGGCATTCCGAGTGTGGGTAGTCGGAAGCATACATAAGAACACCGTCACCGAGGTATTGCGTGACGGTATTGAACATGTCTTCGCCTTCCTGGCGCTCGATGCTGCAGAAAAAGCGGCCGCTCGTCAGATATTCGCTTGGCTTCACTTTTAGCGGCGCGGTGCCGCCGACATAGACCGCCTGCTCGTCCATACGCCTGGCCCAAAACGGCAGCCAACCGAAGCCGCATTCGAGCACGCCCATTCTGAGACTGGGATGACGGTCCATGATGCCGCCGCCGATGAAGGAGGCAACAAACCGCATCGCCCCCCATGGATGGGAAGCGAGCCGGCCGAGGAAGATGTTGTCCCAGACATCGCGGTAGGCGGGGTAGTAGGGCGGGTTCCAGGTCGAACTGTGATGAGCGATAGGAAGGTCGTACTCTTCCGCCGCCCGCCAGATCGGCTCGAGATCGGGGTGATCGGGCGGGATATCGGCCGGAATCAATGGCTTGACCGCCACGGCCCAGTTCGAATTCCCCCATTCGCGGATCTCACGCACAGCCTCCTCGGGCACCCGCGCCGAGGCAACGATCAGGCTCTTCAACCGGCTCGGGAACTGCCCGCAGAAATCGGCCATGTGCCGGTGATAGGCGCGGGCCATCGCGACTTCGAGCGCCGGGTCCTCGAGCCCGACGAAGCTCATAAACGAGCCGGGGATCAGGAAATGCACATCCGTCCCCTCGTCATCCATGTCCCTGACGCGGTTGGCAGCGTCGGCGTCCTGCACGCCCGGGCGAGGCAGCTTGCCTCCCCGCCAAGCTGACTCGCGGCCGGTAAAGGTCTCGCGCGGCACCGCCTCGCCCAGTACACGACGGTAGAATTTCCTGCCGAAGCTGTAGGAGTGGCGGCCGTCGCCTGTATCGTGGCGATAGGGCGCCAACTCGGCAAGCCGCGGTCGGAAGCTCGCGTCGAGGTAACGCTCGAGGACCTCCGCCGACGGGCTGACATGCGTATCGGCATCGTAAACGTGAAAGCCGTTCTTCACGGCGGCTCTCCCTCCCCGTGTTCGCGAGAAATCAGGCCTGCCTGAAGAAGTGGTTCGCGTTCTCGAAAAGGAGCTTCTTCTTCGTATCCCCTTCGAGGCTCGACCAGGCGAGGATGTTGTCGACCGATTCGGGGAACTGGCACTCTGAATGGGGATAGTCCGAGGCGTACATCAGAATATCATTGCCGAGGAAGTGGTTCACGTAATTGAACATGTCCTCCCCCTCGTGGTGCTCGATACTGCAGAAAAAGCGCCCACTGCGCATGTATTCGCTCGGCTTCTGCTTGAGCGGCGCGGTGCCGCCGACATAAACCGCCTGCTCATCCATGCGCCTGGCCCAGAACGGCAGCCAGCCAAAGCCGCATTCGAGCACACCCATCCGCAGCCTCGGATAGCGGTCAAAGAGCCCTCCGCCGATAAAGGACCCGACGAAGCGCATCGCGCCCCAGGGATGCGCAGCAAGCCTGCCGAGGAAGATGTTCTCCCAGAGGTCCTCATAGCCAGGATAGTAGGGCGGGTTCCATGTAAAGCTGTGATTGGCGATCGGCAGATCGTATTCCTGTGCAACCTCCCAGATCGGATTGAGGTCCGGGTGATCGGCGGGCATGTCTTTGGCGAGCAGCGGCATGACCGCGACGGCCCATTTCGACTTGCCCCATTCGCGGATCTCGCGCACTGCCTCGTCGACTACGCGGGAGGTGGCGACGATCATGCTCTTCAGGCGCGTCGGGTACTGCCCGCAAAAATCCGCCATGTGCCGGTGATAGGCACGGATCATTCCGATCTCGAGCGCCGGATCCGGAAGACCGACAAGGCTGAGCCAGGAGGTCGGGATCAGGAAATGGACGTCGGTCCCCTCATCATCCATGTCCTTGACCCGGTTTTCGGCCTGATCGTCTTGCACACCCGGGCGCGGCATTTTGCTGCCCATCCATCTGGTCTCGCGGCCTGTGAACGTCTCACGCGCCGCTGTCTCGCCGAGCACGCGTCGATAATATTTGGTGCCGACGCGGTAGTTGTGCAGGCCCGCAATCCCGCCGACCGCTCCCTGTCCGACCGGGAGGCGATAGGGTTCTAGTTCGGCGAGGCGCGGCCGGAAGCCGGGATCCACATACCGGTCGAGTACTTCCGCGGCGGGATTTACATGAGTGTCCGCGTCAAAAACTTGAAAGCCGTTTCTCATTCTCTTCCTCCTCCTTATGCGACGGTCCCTCACTTTTGTTGCGGCGGCACTACGTTGTGCTCGGTGCCAGCGACCGAAACGGGCACGTCTTCCCGATATCATAGGAGCGATGACGTTTACTGTCGCGAGTTATCTTTGCCAGCCGCTCACCCGGATCCCTTCACGGGAACCCTGGTAATTCCCGTAGTTTCCGGGATTTTTTGTTGTGGCCGAAGAGTGCCGCGCCGGTATCGGGAACAACGAGCGATCGGGGCTGATAAACAGGATTTGTTCGCGCCCTCGGGAATTAACCGCGCCCAACCGGAAATTGGATCGAGGAACGGCAGACAATCCGATCAATGGCGACTTGCCTGTTGCGTTTGAGCCTAAGGATACGGACATTATGACCGGAAAACAGGCGCTGCTGTCGAGCACGGGCTCCCGGGCGGGGGGCGCGCGATGAGCCGTGGAAACCCCATCCGACACAGTCATCACGGCTCGCCCGAGCCTCGATCCGCCGACTGTCAGGACCGCGACGGTCGAGA
>JAFMSA010000663.1 GCA_017353855.1 Alphaproteobacteria bacterium | reverse complement strand
CCCACTGCAGTTCCTGCTGGACGCGCTGCGCCTCGCCGCGCGATTGCCGCGCCTGCTCCTTTGCCGCTCCGAGTTCGCTTTTGAGGCGCTGCAACTCCGTCTGCATGCCGCGGATCTTACGCTCGATCGCGTCGATCCGCTCCGCCGATGCATCCTGCGCCTGCGCTGCAACCGGCAGGATCACCGCGCAGCATGCCACCAGCGCGCGATTTCGCGCACGCCCGTGCGATGTCGTCCCCATTTCCCGATCCCCGTATTCGGATAAGAACGGGAAGGTTTATCAACCTTACATTATGGTTTTGTGACCGGCCTGAGGATTCCCTGCACGGGTGCGGGCCCCGTCCGGCGGGATCAGTCGCGCGCGAGCCGGTAATGGGTCTTGAGGGTCGGCGGCCCGTCGCTTGCGACGAGGCCGCGGCCGGCGAGATCGATCAGATGTGCCTGAACCGAGCGGCCTGCGGCGCGCCGCAGACCCGGTTGGAGACCGACATAGAGCCTCTCGACGATTGCATCGATGCCGCCGATCCCGGCGCGCAGGCAATCGAGGATGCCGGCTTCGCGCTCGTGCCGGTGCGCGATAAACGCGCGGACGTGCCGCTGCGGCTCGGTGACTGCCGGGCCATGCGTCGGCCAATAGACCAAATCGTGACGGTCGAGCAGTCTGCCGAGCGAGGCGAGATACGCGGCCATGTCGCCGTCGGGCGGAGCGATCACGCTCGTCGACCAGCCCATGACGTGGTCGCCGCTAAACAGCACGCCGCTGTCGGCCAATGCGAAGCACAGGTGGTTCGAGGTGTGGCCCGGCGTGTGGACGGCCTCGAACGCCCATCCGTGACCGGCGATTCGATCGCCGTCACGCAGCGTGATGTCGGGA
Organism: Alphaproteobacteria bacterium; assembly: GCA_017353855.1. Lineage (GTDB taxonomy): Bacteria > Pseudomonadota > Alphaproteobacteria > ATCC43930 > CGMCC-115725 > AP-15. The sequence goes on along the minus strand of JAFMSA010000663.1, from coordinate 2,232 downwards.
ACAAAGTCCCAGTCGCCCCCTTCCTCGACGCCGGGCTCGCCGCGTCTGCCGCCCGCATGCGGCCCGAACCCGAAGGTTGGTGCTCCGGTCGCGGCCTTCAGCGCGGCTGCCGCGGGGGAATGGTCGCGATGGGTATGCGTGACCAGGATATGCGTCACCCGCTCGCGCGACAGTCCGGCGAGGAGGGCCTCGACATGCTCGGCGAGATCCGGGCCGGGATCAATCAGCGCGACATCGCCGCTGCCGACCACGTAGGTTCCGGTGCCCTTGAACGTAAACGGGCCGGGGTTGCGCGCCACGATCCGGCGGATCGTCGGCGCGACCGGCTCGAGGCGGCCGTATTCGAACGCGAATTCGCGGCGGAACGGGATCACGACGGACATCGCTGGCGAAATTACCGCATTCTCTCGCGAAGAGGTGCTTCTTTGCACAGATTCGGTCACAATCGCGAAACCGCAAGGAGTCAATTGCGATGAAGTTCAAGGTGGACATCGAGTGCACGCCGGACGAGGCGCGGGCGTTCTTGGGCCTGCCCGACGTGAAGCCGTTACACGATGCGCTGCTGCCGGAACTGGAAAAGCGGCTGCGGTCGGCCCTCAACGCGATGGACCCGGAGGCGATGCTGAAGACCTGGCTGCCGGCGACGCTCAAGGGGTTCGAGCAATTGCAGGAAATGTTTTTCTCGCAGCTGGGCGAATTCGGCCGGAAGAAATAGTCGCGGGCGTCTGACTGCGGACCGCCCGAGTGCTCCTGCGGCCGTGGCGCGAGGGGGAAGCAGGTGCATTTGCCGAGCTCTCGGCCGATCCCGCGGTCATGGAATATCTGGTTCCGCTGCCGGACTGGGTGGCGCGGAAGCGCGCTCATTCGGCGCAATATGGGTTTGGGCAATGGGTTGTCGAATCCCCGGCGAATCCGGCCCCATCGGAGTGGTGTCGGTCTCGAAACGGTGTCTTATGAGGCGCATTCGCCGGCAGTCGCGGCGGCCTGGCGGGCTCGCGCAGGCCGATGGGCGTCGCGGCTACGCCACCGAAGCGGCCGGTGCGGCGCTCGAGTATGGTTTCGAACAGCTCGGTCTGGCAGAAATCGTCGCGCTGACAGTACCCGCGTGATGGAGGGCCTCGGCATGACCTGCGCACCGGTGGATGATTTCGATTACCCGCGCCTGCCGGAGGGCCCGCTGAAGCGGCACGTGCTTTACCGGTTGCGCAATCCGGACTGCAACGCGGTGTGAGCGGCTCTATCCTGCTGGTCCGCCATGGCGAGACCGAATGGAACCGGGAAAGGCGGGTACAGGGCCGGTTCGATTCACCGTTGACCGAGCGCGGGATCGCACAGGCCCGAGCCATCGGGCGCCTGGTCGGGACGCTGGCGAATAGCGAAAGCGCGCGGCTTACCACGAGCCCGCTGGGCCGGGCGCAGCGAACCGCGGAGATCATCGCCGGACACCTTGCCGGGAGCCCGCAGCCGGTGATCGACGACCGGCTGCGCGAGATTTCGGTAGGCTCCTGGGACGGTCTGACTTATCGGGAGATCGCGATACGCCGTCCGGGAATATTCGATGGCGAAGGGCGCCACGAGTGGTACTTCCGCTCGCCCGACGGAGACAGTTACGAGGCCTTTGCGGCGCGCGTCGGACTTTGGCTGAGCGAATGGGGGGAAACACCGCTGCTGGTCGCTGTCACGCATGGGATCGTCAGCCGCGTATTGCGCGGCCTATATGCGAGACTTCCGCGCGCGACCGCGCTGACGCTGCCGGTTCCGCAAGACAGGATTTTCCGGCTGTCCGGCGGCTCGATCGAAGAGCTTGTCGCGCCCCTTCAGCCGGCCGAGTGCGGCGGATAGACCTCGTTGATCACGTCATCGAGCCAATGCTGTGAAAGGTCGCGCACGTCGACGATTGCCGCGTTGAGTGCTGCCCCGTCGAACTCGTAGAGCACCGCGCCGAGCCGGTTCTCACCCGGCATTGGCGGAGCGTTTATCCCGGGCCCGACAAGAAAGGCGGAAGACGGAGCCCAGATATAGCGGGTGCCCCCGTTAAAGAAGTGACGTCGTCTGTGCAGATGGCCGCTGGCAACCAGCATCACGGAATAGCGCCGCATGAGCGCGACAAGTGGGGCCCGCGGCTGCGGCTTCACCGACCAGTAGCCGGTGTCGCCTTCATCGGGGCTCTCGAGAAACAGAGGGCGGTGGAGAAACCAGGCGATGCGCCGGCCGTTCGCGTCCGCCATTGCC
>JAFMSA010000662.1 GCA_017353855.1 Alphaproteobacteria bacterium | reverse complement strand
GGGTGTCGGGTCGAGAAGTGGTAGATCATCGCAGTCACAAAGGTAATAACGAGGATCGTCACGGCGCCGCCGAGCAATCCCATGGCTAATCTGCAATTGGCTGGCCGCGGCTGCGTAAGAGAGCCCGTCGATTTCGCCGCAATTCTGCCGTCGATGCGTGACCGCGCCGCGGTGCGGTCTTCCTGCCGCGCTTGCCGGTAAACCATGAGCATCGCCGCGGCAGCAAACATCATGCTGCCGGGGATCCACATCGTGAGGCCGCCGAACCGCTCATCGGTTGCAGGACGAATGGCCCACAGACGCCCCATGTCGCCATAGGCTGAATACAGAACCTGATGCTTGAAGCTCAGATACGAGCCCAGAACGATGTTGCCGATCGTGGCGAGCCCGAACATGAAGATGCGCAGGGGGATCGAAGCGCCGATCGGATAGGGCCGCGGATCGAAGATGCGCCAAAAGAAGATGAGGCCGCTCAGCAGCAGCGTCGTATGCCAGAGGTAGTGCACCGGCTCGTTGAGGATCGCGAGATCGTGAAAGCGCGGGATCATCCAGAAATAGGTCGTGCCGATGAACAGAATGGTCGCCACCGCCGGATGGCCAAAGACGCCGAGCACGCGGACCGGCCTGCTGACAAGCAGCGGCGTCAGAACGCGGCGCCGCACCCAATTGGGCAGCCCTCGCACCAGCGCAGCCTGTGGCATCGCAAGCATCAGCAGCATCGGGCCGACTGTGCGCAGCAGCATGTGCTCGACCTGATGAACTATGAAGATGTGATCGGAGATCTCCTCGATCGGCGATTGCAGCGCGAGAAAGACGGCGGCGACGCCGCCGAAGAAGGCCAGATGTCGAAACGCACCACTCGGCTGGTTCGGCAAAACCGGTGAAGTCCGCTGTCCGGCGATGTACAGCCAAAGGACTGCCAGAGTGGGAAGCGTGATACCCGGCGTCAGCGGCCACTGTGACCAGGGATCGTGGCTCGATATGACGCGGCCATAATGCAGCACCGGGTCGATTGCCGCGAGCAGCGCAACCAGCGCGCTAATCAACGCGGCAGGCCACCATAAGTCCGGAACCGCGCGTAGGATCGGCATATCACCGGGCTTCCGTGACCAGGGATCGAGCCGCGCTCAGCAACTCCCGCCAGTCGACCGTATCAGCATTGTCGTAGGTTTTGCGAATCCGGCCCTGCTGATCGACGATCTCAAGTACGTCGTCATGGATGATGTCGTAGTCCACATGTGCACTGTCGGCGAGTTTGTTCATGACTTCGGGCTGGACCACCGCAAAATTGCCCGTCTGCGCTGCGCCTTGCTCGGTATCGCTGACCCGCTCATATCCAACCCCGAACCCGTCAGTCACGACCCGGTGGATGTCATTGGCACTGCCGACCAGATACTGCCAGCGGAGATCCTCGGGCTTCCACCCATACTGAGTGAGAAAGGCGCGCATTTCCTTGGGGCCGGTGCTGGCGGGGTCGAGGTTGAAGGAGACAATCTGTACATCGTTCCCGAGCCCGGCGGGATCGAGCCCGAGACTTTCCAGATTGGCGAGATGAGCGGCGATCAGCGGGCACATCGTCGTGCAATACGGAAACAGGAAGCTGACAATTTGCACCTTGCCGCGGAAACTCTTTGACGAAACCTGTTGCTCCAGCTGATTGGTCATCGAGTAATCGGGCGCTGTGCCTAGCACGGGAAGCGCCGTACTGTGAGCTGTTCCCTGTCCCTCGCCGAGGAAGAACCCGTACACCGCGGCGAGCGGGATCATGGCGCCCGCCAACACCGCCCATAGCCACCGTCGCCACATAGCTAACGCTATTCGAGGGCGACTCCCGCCTGCCTCACTCCTTCCTAGGCCTCCTGGCAGCGAGCGCAACGCAGTCTACCGGTGGCGATCCGGGGGGGCCCCCCCCCGACGGCAGCATCGAGACGGGCGCGGTCGATCTTCCGTGGATAACGCCTTCGTCCGCTGCGACCGCAGCTTCGATTGCTCCGGGGAGGGTTTCGAAACTCGCCGCAACCACCTGCGGCTCGCGCTCCTCGCCGATTCGCGAAGAGACGAGATAGCTCGAGTAGTGGCTGGAGCAGCGCATAGCCGCTGCAACCCGCAGCCACAGCTGCACGGCGGACCAGCGCGCAGCCACAAACAGCGGCACCCGCGCCGATGGCCAAGGCCCAATCGCCAGCCACTCCGCCGACAAAGATGCCAAGAGCTGCGAACTGGAATAGACGCTGGTGGCCGTCCCCTTGGTGTCCGCAAGCGCGATCGTTGGTAGCGAGCGAAGGCATCATTGCCTCCATGCATTGAACGTAGCGAGGAAACCGACAAGCGCAAGCGCCCAGGTCGTCGCATGCATGCCTGACACACGAAGTCGCATTCCACCTCTGAGTGTGGTCGAGGGCAGCGGCGAGGAGGACGGCGGCCAGGGATATCAGGACTCTGCGTCGGAAGCGGAGGCGCGCGACCTCGAGTGGTCAATCCTTATGGCGCGCCCCAGAATGGCGACGGTGCGGCGTATCGCCGCCTTCTCAGCGATATAATGCCCTATATACGGCTTGCTGGCCGCGCGCTGCCATCGCGGTCCAAGCGACGTGGAAGATGCCGTTCAAGACATTCTGCTTACGGTTCACGCCCATCCGGATCCTACCCGGCGTTTCGGTCCTTGGCTGGTCACGATCGCCAATCGCCGGCTCATCGACGGGCTCTCGGCGCCAAGGCCGTGTGCGCGCGGGAGGACGCCGCTGGCGCCCGAGCACGAAACTTTCCGGTCGAGCTCTCGAATCTCGATGACGAGATGTCGGATCGCCGGGAGCTCGAAGAGGTCAACGACCTGCCGCGAGTGGCGCAAGTAATCGCGTTGCTTACGCTCAAGGAGATGTCGTTGAAGGAAGCCTCGGGGGCGACCGGTACGTCGGTAACCGCCGTGAAGGTCGCGACCTATCGTGCGCTGGCCAGCCTACGCACGGATGCTGGCGAAGCGGGGACTAAACTCGTGATTACCAACCCCGATCTCATCGATTCGCTCGTGTTTGTGGGCCGGCGGAGCGTTCAGGAGAAGAATGTTCTTTTAGCTTCGGCCCCCGCACTGATCTGCGACCGGGTACGTG
>JAFMSA010000661.1 GCA_017353855.1 Alphaproteobacteria bacterium | reverse complement strand
AAGCCCGATATTACGATTTCCGTCCGTCAAACCTTCGGGATCAACAGCGATCTGCAGGTTCCGGCGTTCAGCGCGGCGAGCGAACACGTACCCGATCTCGACGAGGCCTATCGCTTCGACCGCGACACGACACTGGCGATCCTCGCCGGCTTCGCGTTCAATCGCCGCGTGATGATCCAGGGCTATCACGGCACCGGCAAATCCACGCACGTGGAGCAGGTCGCCTCAAGGCTCAATTGGCCGTGCATCCGGGTCAATCTCGACAGCCACATCAGCCGCATCGATCTTGTCGGCAAAGATGCGATCGTGCTGCGCGACAACAAGCAGGTCACCGAGTTCCGCGAGGGCCTCCTCCCATGGGCCCTGCAGCATCCGGTGGCGCTATGCTTCGACGAATACGATGCCGGGCGGCCCGACGTCATGTTCGTGATCCAGCGGGTGCTGGAGGTCGAAGGCAAACTGACCCTGCTCGATCAGAACCGCGTAATCCGCCCGCACCAGAATTTCCGTCTGTTTTCTACGGCGAACACGGTCGGCCTGGGCGATACGACCGGCCTTTACCACGGCACGCAGCAGATCAACCAGGGCCAGATGGACCGCTGGAACATCGTCGCTACACTGAACTATCTGCCGCATGACGCCGAGGTCGACATCGTACTGGCAAAGGTCCCGAGCTACGACAACGAGGATGGCCGGCGGACGATCAGTGCGATGGTTGCGCTCGCCGACCTCACGCGTTCCGGGTTCATCAATGGCGATATCTCGACCGTCATGTCGCCGCGCACTGTCATGACCTGGGCCGAGAATGCCGAGATCTTCGGTGATCTCGCCTTTGGCTTCCGGCTCACATTCCTCAACAAATGCGACGAGATGGAACGCTCGACGGTTGCCGAATACTACCAGCGCTGTTTTGGCACCGAACTTCCCGAAACCGGCGTCAACGCCACGCTGATGTAAATCCCGATGGCTCAGCCCGGCAGCCTCCCGACCCTCACCTTGCCGCAATGCCCGCCCCGGCGGGCGGGCGGCCGGCAGCTCCCCGCACGGGCGGGGAGCCGGAACCTGCAAGGATGCTTGCCCGCGTATCCCGGGCCATCAACCCTTCGGAAGGGCGGGGTGCGACCCTCGGATGGCCCTTCCGCTCGCCTGCCCGCGGATGCGGGCGGAGGGTCCGGATGAGGGACAACGGATGACCCAGGACTACTCACCCACCGAAATCTTCAAACGCGCGACAGCGGCGACGTTGCGGGCGATTGCCGAGCGCGATGACGTGACCGTCGGCTTCGGGCCCGAACCGACGGGCACCAGCGGCTCGAGGGTTCGGCTGCCGAACCCTCCGCGCGACCTGCCCGCGGAGGAAGCTGCGCAATTGCGCGGTGCTGCCGACAGCGTCGCACTGCGGCTGCGCTATCACGACGCCGCCGTGCACAGCAAACGCGTGCCGAGCGGGACGCTCGCGCGCGCCGTTTTCGACGCTGTCGAGCAGGCACGGGTTGAAGCATTAGGCGCACGGCGCATGGCCGGTGTCGCCGCCAATCTCGACGCGATGCTCGACGAGCAGTATCGCCGGCAAGGCTTCGAGCGGATCACGGAGCGCACCGACAGCACGATGGCCGAGGCAGTACGGCTGTTGACCCGCGAGGCGCTGACCAGGGAGCGGCCGCCACACTCGGCACGGCGCGTCGTCGATCTGTGGCGCCCCTGGCTCGAAGGGCGGATCGGCAAAGATTTCGCAGAGCTCGAGCGGGCGATCCTCGATCAGGATACCTATGCGCAGGCAGCCCGCCGGCTGCTCCAGGATCTCGACATCGATCTCGGCGAGGCCGAGGAGAGCTCGGAGAGCGAAGAACAGCAGGGCGGCGAGGAATCAGAAAGCGAGAACCAGAGCGAGGGCGAAGGCGCGACAGCCGGCGCCGAGCCCTCGGCGGAGGGTTCTCCGGCCGAGGGCGCTGCCGAGGACGCGCAGGACGCCGCCGAAGCCGGTGACGGCGAAATGATGCCGGGATCAAGCGATGATGACCCCGGACGGCCGGGCCGGCCGGGAGAGATGCCGCGAACACGCAGCGACGACACGGCGGTCTATCGTGCCTTCAGCGTCGCCGCCGACGAGGTCATCGAGGCCGATCAGTTATGTGATGCCGACGAGCTCTCGCGGCTTCGCCATCTCCTCGATCAGCAGCTCGCGCATTTGCAAAGCGTGATAGCGCGACTCGCCAACCGGCTGCAGCGCCGCTTGCTGGCCAAGCAGACGCGCGCCTGGGAGTTCGATCTGGACGAGGGCCTGCTCGACGCCGCACGGCTGGCGCGAGTCGTCGCCAACCCGATCCTGCCCCTTGCCTACAAGCGCGAGCGCGAGACCGATTTTCGCGACACCGTCGTCACGCTGCTCATCGACAATTCGGGCTCGATGCGCGGCCGGCCGATCACGGTCGCCGCAATGAGCGCCGACATTCTCGCGCGCACGCTCGAGCGCTGCGGCGTCAAGGTCGAGATCCTCGGCTTTACGACCCGCGCATGGAAGGGCGGCCAGTCGCGCGAGCGCTGGATCGCGGCCGGCAAGCCGCCCAACCCGGGGCGGCTCAACGACCTCAGGCACATCGTCTACAAGGGAGCCGACGCACCGTGGCGGCGCGCCCGGCGCAGCCTCGGACTGATGCTGCGCGAGGGCATCCTCAAAGAGAATATCGACGGGGAGGCGCTGATCTGGGCGCATGAGCGGCTGCGGACGCGATCCGAGCAGCGCCGCATCCTGATGGTCATCTCCGACGGCGCGCCCGTCGACGATTCGACGCTGTCGGTCAATCCCGGCAACTACCTCGAAAAGCACCTGCGCGAGGTGATCCACGACATCGAGCGCCTAGGCGAGGTCGAACTCACCGCCATCGGCATCGGCCACGACGTGACGCGCTACTACCGCCGTGCCGTGACGATCGTCGACGCGGAGCAACTCGGCGGCGTCATGCTCGAAAAACTCGCCGAACTCTTCGACGATGAAGATGCCGCCAACACACGCGTGAGGAGCCGTCGCGCCGCTTAGAAAAGAACCTCTTGTTCGTGATGCGCGTCGCACTGCGGGAACTCGGAAAAGGCAGCAAGATCCTCCAGCAA
>JAFMSA010000660.1 GCA_017353855.1 Alphaproteobacteria bacterium | reverse complement strand
TCCGGAGCGCGATCTGCACGCTCTCATCGTCGCGCTTAGGGGCAACCGGCATTGCGCGTCCGTTGGGCAGCTGCCGATACCGGTCAGCGACCGGGCCCAATCCCCTGCGGTTCTAAAGGAGGGGCCCACTCAAGGGCCGATCAATGGCCTTTCGGCGATCGCAGAGGCCGACCGCACATGCAGTGCCAGATCCGAAGTATGCTATTGGACATTCCAAGTTTGGTCTGACAGCAGCGATCGGCAACATGGTCGGGTTCTGGCCGGCGACATGTTGAGATCTCGACTACCAGATCAGCGTGTCTCCGGAATGCGAAAGGCTTAGCGACCTCGCCGATACGACGATATACCCATTGTGGAGGAGCCCCTGGGCAATGCAGTGCGTCACGGCAACTCCGCTCTCGCCGCCGTTTCCGTCTTTTACGCCCGGCATCCTCAGTTGTCGCGGTGCGACGATAATCATGAACTACCGCCAGCAAGGCTGCGCTTTGCAGTCAGGTTCTCGGCGTTACCCGAGCACACCCATCAGTTCCTGACGCGGAAGACGCTATGAGTATCGAAAATTCCCGTTTGGCGGTCTTGGCTTTACGGGCGATGCTTCAGCGGCCCAACCGGCAACCCAGATGGCCATCCCCTCCCTCCAAATTTGGAGGGAAGCCCCTTGGCGCTGATTGGTGGAGGTCACCGATGACGGCCGAGGCATGACCGGATTGCCTGGCGTCGGGTACAGGCTCCTCAGGATGAGCGAGCCAGTCAGTGCGATGGGCGGCCGCTCGACCTTCGGCAATAGATCCGGTGGCGAACTTGCCGTCACCGCGGCCATCCCGTGTCCTCCGCAGCACGCGCTGTCTCCGGATTTCCTGGAGGGAGGCCGCGCGATGAAGCTCCTGATAGTCGACGGCCATCCGATCAGCCGGTCGGGGCTGCGACGCCTGCTTGCCGCGGAGCCGCAGATGGACATTGGGGAGCGGGTAATGGCCAGGGGGCGACGTTTCCAGAGAGTTTCGTCGCGGCCTCGTCATCTCGGAAGTGAACCTGCCGGCGATGAGCGGTCTGGAGGTGATCGGCCGGCTCAAGGTCGAGAAAACCCAACGTGCGCATTCCGGTCGTCAGCGTGCACGGTAACCCGACCGGTGCGACCCGCGCCCCTTCAGGCGGAAGTTGGCCGTCCCGCCTTTCCGGCTGATCACGGCCACTCTTCTCACATGCTGGCGCTCTTATATGTCAACACGTGAACAAGCCGGTCTGATCGCGCGAACTCAGGGAAGCGATGCCGGAGGGCATCGCTGTTATCAATACGGGAGCCTCTCTGGCACACGCGGGTCTGTTGCCCAGGCGGAGAAGGGAAATTCGAGTGTGAGCCGCGGCATCTCACGAACCGCCTGCACCGTAGCCTCCCGCAAAAAAAGGTGCCAGGTCTCCAACACGTCGGGTCGCGTTCCCCTGAAGGTCGCCGGTGAAAGCAAGGCGAGGTTGGCGCCGCCGTCGGGATCACGCACCGAGTGGTACCGGATTGCGTCAATCCCGCCTGCTCGTGCTGCGTCGGCAAGGGATTGGCATGGACCATAGTCCGTCGGGTGCTCCCATACCGCAGCGTCACGATTGAACGGCGGCGAGGTCAGATCGATGGCGTGTCCCGCTTCGACCGACACCCGAAACGCGGTGCGTTCCTGCGGGTTCGCGGGAAGCTTGACGCCGGGCGCGTCCAGGAAGAACAGGAGCCGGTGGAAAGCCTCCTCGGCCACCGCCGTCTCGATGCGCTCGGCTGCGTAGAAGCAGCCTTCCGCCTGGCGCGCTCGACGGAAGCGGCTGCCGCGAGGGTAAGGGGCATAGCGGAACGGCGTTGCCAACAGATAATCGAGTCCCGTACAGGCAGCCGGGATCAGAGGTTTACTGCCCTCTAGCTCGGTCTCCAGAATGGCCTGCTCGTCCAGCGTATCAACCAGTTTCAGGGTGGCGACCCGCGACTGGCTTTCCACCATCCGCCACAGCTTGCCGGCCCAGGGCCTTGCCTCAGACGCGAGCGCGGGCGGCGTCCACATAATCCACGGCGGCAACCAGTCCGGTCGCGGTCTGCACCAGCTCGCGCGGCACGCCCCGCAGCGCGTGGTTCGTCGTCGCCATCCATGAACGCAACGAAGCCTCATCCCCGCCCGTCACGGCGTCGAGGCTGCGGAACAGGCGCACCAGCAGCAACGCAAGCTCGTAGGGCTTGCTCCCGGGCTCGAGCACATAATGACCCGCTCGCAGGCGCGAAGCGGTCGCTTCTGACACGCCGATCGTCCTGGCCAGGACGGCATTGGTCAGTCCGAGCAGGTTGGCCGCCCGAGATACGGCCTTGCTGACGACAGCCGATCGCTCGGCTGGGGCAGTCGGGAGGGAGGGGATGGAGGCACTCATTTTCATTCTCAAGAATGATCTATTGGATTTTTTTACCATAGAAAGATATCGCGCCGCGACGGTATGGGCAAGGCCCGCGTTGAAATGCTTGCCAGAGCAACCTCAGAAGCGAAGCGCAGCAGCGCCAACCCCGAAGGTCGGAAGAGTGCGAAAGGCAGCAACGCCGAGGCGATTGCCCCTGACCGGGATCACGGGGACACTTCCGGCGGCGTCAAATCGGATCAAAAATCCCGCCGGTGCCGCTACTCGTCGGATCTCAGGCCGACGGCGAGCCACGAACCGCCTGAGGACAGTGTTCGCAAGCAGCGGTCAATGCTCCCAGTTTCGGCTTGCTTGCTGCGTGGGCACGGCGTGCCGGACCCAAGCAGCTTACCCCCTTGCCCGTGGCATGGCAGCTAACGATGGTTGCCGCTCTTCACGCCCCTGCGAAAAGCAAATTGGCTGGTTGCCGCAAACCGAAATCGCCCGGAAATCACCACGATTGTCCTTCATTAATCGGCCACGCTGTGAGGTTCGTTGGGGATGCAGGCGAAATTCGCCCACTGGCCCGCCGATCCGACCAGACCCCCTCAGAGGTCTCGGTGCGGGTTTGCCGACTGAACCTCCCGCCGCGCTCCGCAGCCGTTCTTGCGCCGCGGAGCGCCTTCGAACTCGAGCAGGAACCCGCTGGCGGAGCACGCGCCGGATGCTTCCGTGGGCACAGCCCGACCA
>JAFMSA010000659.1 GCA_017353855.1 Alphaproteobacteria bacterium | reverse complement strand
CGCGGGCCGGCCGACCGTGATCCCGATGCAATACGGCTTGGCGCCGGGCGTGCGGCAGGCTTCCGATTTTCTGATGGCGCTGCAATTGACCGGCGCGGCCAAGGCCGACAGCATTGCCAATCTGAGCGTACGGCTGCCGGTGGTCATCATTGGCGGCGGGCTTACCGCGATCGACACCGCGACCGAATCGCTCGCTTACTACCCGCTGCAGGTCGAGAAGTTTCTGTCGCGCTACGAAACCCTCGTTGCCGAGCGCGGCGAGGAGGCGGTGCGCGCGGAATGGAACGCTGCCGAACGCGAGGTCGCCGAGGAGTTCATCGCGCACGCCAGGGCGATCCGTGCCGAGCGCGAGGCGGCGCACCGGGAAGGCCGTGCGCCCGGCCTGGCGAGCCTGCTCGACAGTTGGGGCGGTGTGACGATCGCCTACCGCCGCCGGCTTATCGACTCGCCGAGCTACACGCTCAATCACGAGGAGGTCGCCAAAGCGATGGAGGAGGGGATCCGCTTTGCGGAACTCCTGACACCCGTTGAGGTCGAGGTCGATCTGTTCGGTCAGGCGGCGGCGCTGCGTCTGGCCCGTCCGGCGGCCGAAGCGGGCGGCGAGGCCGAGGAGGTGGTGCTGCCGGCGCACACGATCCTCGTCGCCGCCGGAACCCAGCCCAACACCGTGCTCGGCCGCGAGGATCCGGCGAACATCGTCCTTGACGACCGTCATTTCCGCGCGCTGGACGAGGATGGCAATTCCGTGACCCCCGAGCGGGTCGCGAAGCCTTCGGCGGTAAGGGTGCTGACGCATCTGCGCGCGGACGGGCGCGCGGTCAGCTTTTTCGGCGACCTGCATCCGAGCTTTTCGGGCAATGTCGTCAAGGCGATGGGTGGCGCCACGCTGGGTTACCCGGTGGTCAGCCGCATTCTGGAACGGCTCGCGCCCTCGCTGCCGGCGCCCGCGGAACTCGCGGCGCGGCTCGAGGACGGGCTGCGCGCGCGGGTGCACGGGGTCACGCGGCTGACGCCGAACATCGTCGAGGTGGTCGTGCGCGCGCCGATCGCAGCGCGCGCGTTCAAGCCCGGCCAATTCTATCGGCTGCAGAATTACGAGCACTGCGCCGCGCGGATCGACGGGACGACCTTGGCGATGGAGGGGCTGGCGCTGACCGGCGCCGGGATCGACCGGGAGGCCGGATTGCTCTCGACGATCGTGCTGGAGATGGGCGGTTCGTCGGATCTCTGCGCGCTCCTCAAGCCTGGTGAGCCGGTCATTCTGATGGGACCGACCGGCACCCCGACCGAGACGCCGTCGGGCGAGACGGTGTTGCTGGTCGGCGGGGGGCTTGGCAATGCGGTTTTGTTCTCGATCGGTGCGGCGTTCCGCGCGCGCGGCTCGCGGGTGCTCTATTTCGCCGGCTACAAGCTCGTGCAGGACCGCTACAAGGTCGAGGAGATCGAGCATGCCGCCGATTGTGTCGTGTGGTGCTGCGACGAGGCGCCGGGGTTTGCACCGGGCCGTCCGCAGGACCTTGCCTTTGTGGGCAATATCGTCGAGGCGATCGAAGCGTATGGCGCGGGAGCGCTGGGGCCGGTCGCGATCTCCTTGTCGGCGGTCGACCGCATCATCGCGATCGGCTCGGACGGCATGATGGCTGCGGTTGCCGAGGCGCGCCGGGCGGGGCTCAAACGCTATTTCCGTCCCGACCACCGCGCGATCGCGTCGATCAATTCACCGATGCAGTGCATGATGAAGGAGATCTGCGCGCAGTGCCTGCAGCGCCACCGCGATCCGGTGAGCGGCACCGAGACGGTCGTCTTCTCGTGCTTCAATCAGGATCAGGAAATGGACCGCGTCGATTTCCGCACGTTGCGCCGCCGCCTCTCGCAGAACGGCGTTCAGGAAAAACTCACCAAACTCTGGGTCGACCGCTGCCTGCAGCATCTGGGCGAACGCCCTGCCATGGCCGCGGATTGACGCAGCGGCTAGTCTTACCTCGCCAGCGGATCGGGGCGGAGCTGGAAGCGGACAACCTTCGGCAAAGTGCCCTTTCCGGTTTCGAGGTGGAACATCGCCCGCGTCGCGTAGGTCGTCCACAACGCCCGGCCTTTCCAGCCGGCGTCGGGGTCGTCAATTCGGCCATCCATCCCTTTCGTGAAAAAATCGTTCACGTAGGGGACTCGCATGACGACGAACTTGCCGTCAACGAGAGCCAGTAATGCGCTATTGAGGTTGCCGGTGGCGATCGGCACGTCCTTGCCAAGCCCCAACGTATTGTGCTGGTCGACCCAGACGTAATAGCTCGACTCGGCGCTGCCCGGGTCGCTGAGGCCTTTGAACTGCGGCCCGGGGAAGGGATAGAGTGTCCAGCCCTCGGGGCAGTGCTTGCCGGTCGCGGTCGGACCGTTCAGCACCTTGCATTTCTTCCGGTCGAAGCTCGCCAGATGGCCGCTTGCCAGCGACGTCCAGAACACGCCGTTGCTGTCGATGTCACCGCCGCGCGGCCCGTAGCCGGGTAGCGGCGGCTCATAGACTTCGGTCAGAGCTGTATGGGTCGGATCGGGCCCCGGGTCGACGCGAACGACATAGCCGGGATATCCGAGCGACGTGCCCCAGACGGTACCGTCCGCAGGGCTCACCGAGACCGAATAGAGGCCGGTGACGACGCGCTTGTCCTTTGTCGGGTCGACCGGCTGGTCGGGCTCGACATAATCGTCCCGCTTGCCGTTGCCGTTCGTGTCGAGGACGAACGGTGACCAGCCCTGTGATTTCTGCTCGTCCCCCGTCTCATCGAACATCTTGCGGTTGAGCCAGCCGACCACCGGTGTCTGCGGGCCGCCGGCGCTCGTCCACAGCGTATTGTTGGCATCCGAGGCGAAGTTCAGATGGTGGGTCGGGAAGCAAGTGCTAATCAATGTGAATTTGCCGGTTCGCGGGTCGTACATCGAAAGATGGCGGTTCGACGCCTGCAACGGGAAGACCTGCGCCGACGGATGGCTCGATCCCTGCTTGCAGAAATCGGGGTTGGCCGGCGGGCGTACTCTCGCGGTGAACCAGACCCGGCCCTTCTCGTCCATCATCGGATTGTGCGGGCTGGCCTGGCTGTCCCAGATGGGTTGCGCGCCC
>JAFMSA010000658.1:498-3113 GCA_017353855.1 Alphaproteobacteria bacterium | reverse complement strand
GATCTTGGCGACGCCGCCGCGATCGAGGCGCGCACCGAGGAGTATCGCGAAAAGTTCGCAAATCCTTTCGTGGCGGCAAGCCGCGGCTTCATTGACGACGTGATCCTGCCCCGTGGCACCCGGCGCCGTTTGTGCCGCGCGCTTTCGATGCTGCGCGGCAAGCAACTCGCCAACCCGCCAAAAAAGCACGACAACATCCCGCTGTAGGCAGCGACGGGCGGCAGGTTTGCGTTGTTCAAGAAAATCCTGATCGCCAATCGTGGCGAGATCGCCTGCCGCATCATGCGGACCGCACGGCGGATGGGGATTGCCACGGTCGCGATTTATTCCGACGCCGATGAGGAGGCGCTGCATGTGCGCATGGCGGACGAGGCCGTGCGGGTCGGACCCGCCCCGTCGGTCGACAGTTATCTCAATCTCGCGCGCATCATCGAAGCCTGCCGCGCGACGGGCGCCGAAGCGGTTCATCCCGGCTATGGCTTCTTGTCGGAGAATCCCGTCTTCGCGCGGGAGCTGGCCAAAGCGGGGGTGGTTTTTATCGGGCCGCAACCCGACGCGATCGCGGCGATGGGCGACAAGATCGAGTCGAAAAGGCTGGCCCGTGCCGCCGGCGTCTCGAGCGTGCCCGGGCATCTCGACGTCATCTCCGAGGCTGAAACCGCGGTCGCAATCGCACGCGAAATCGGATACCCGGTCATAATCAAGGCCGCGGCCGGAGGCGGCGGCAAGGGCATGCGGATCGCCGGGAGCGACGCCGCGGTGCGCGAAGGGCTTTCGTCGGCGGCGAGCGAGGCGAGATCGAGCTTCGCCGACGACAGAATTTTTATCGAGAAGTACATTGAGCAGCCGCGGCACATCGAGATCCAGATACTCGGCGACAATGAGGGCAACATCGTTCATCTGGGGGAGCGCGAATGCTCGATCCAGCGCCGCCACCAGAAGGTTCTAGAGGAGGCGCCGAGCCCCTTTCTCGACCCTGAGACCCGCGAGGCGATGGCCGGCCAGGCGATGGCTCTGGCGCGCGCGGTCGATTACCGCTCGGCCGGGACGGTGGAGTTCATCGTCGACCGCCGGCGCAACTTCTATTTTCTTGAAATGAATACCCGGCTTCAGGTCGAGCACCCGGTAACCGAGGCGGTCACCGGTCTCGATCTTGTCGAGCTGATGATCCGGGTGGCGGCCGGCGAACCGCTGCCTATCGCTCAGCACGACGTTCAGTTCGCCGGCTGGGCGATTGAGGCGCGCATTTATGCCGAAGATCCGACGCGTAATTTCCTGCCTTCGATTGGCCGCCTTGTCCGGTATCGGCCGCCGAAGGGCGACGGGTTGCGGGTTGATACCGGGGTCTACGAAGGTGCGGAGATCGGCGTTCATTACGATCCGCTGATCGCCAAGCTTATCGCCTGCGGAGGCGACCGCAGTACCGCGTTGGACCGGCTGCGCGCTGCTCTCGACGAGTATTATATCCGCGGCTTGCAGCACAACGTCGCCTTCCTGGCGGCAGTCGTCGCAAAGCCTCGGTTTCGGTCGGGCCTGATATCCACGAGCTTCCTCGCCGAGGAGTTCCCGGGCGGCTTCGCCGCACCTTGCGGCAGCGTCGGGCCGGACGAGGTGATACTGCTCGCTGCGGCTCTGGCTCGGCGCCGGCTCAGCGAACGCGAAGCGGCGATCAACGGCAAGCTCGCAGGGACGCCGACGGGTCTGGCCGAGGATTACACGATCCTGCTCGACGGCCGGCCCCACCCGGTTTCGGTTCGACCGGAAGGCAGCGGCTACCGGGTCGAGATCGACGGCAAGGCTCGCCTCGCAACGACGGATTGGCAGCCGGGGCACCCGTTGCTGCACGTCCGTATCGATCGGCACGTCTCGGCGGTTCAGATCGAGCGTCTCCCCGGCGCCGGATTTCGGCTTGTACATGGCGGCGTTATTCGGCAGGCACGGGTGCTGCCGCCGCGCGCGGCCGAGTTACTTGCGCTGATGCCCGAGAAAAAGCGGCCGGACACCTCGCGCCTGTTACTCTCGCCGATGCCGGGTCTGCTCTCCGCGATCACGGTCAGCGTGGGGCAGGAGGTCAAGGCTGGTGAGCCGCTCGCCATTGTCGAGGCGATGAAAATGGAGAATGTGCTGCGCGCCGAGCGCGACGGTCGCATCGCGAAGCTCCGTGCCACGCCGGGGGACAGCTTGGCGGTCGACCAGGTGATCCTGGAATTCGAGTGATGGCCTCACAGACGGTCCGGCTCAGGATTACCGGCAAGGTGCAGGGTGTGGGCTATCGTCTGTGGGCCATGCACACCGCCGCCGCGCTGGGGTTGCGCGGTTGGGTCCGAAATCGCGCGGACGGCAGCGTCGAGGCGCTGGTGACCGGCAGCCCCGATGATGTCGGAGCGATGGTTGAAGCCTCCCGGGAGGGGCCCCGCGGGGCCCGGGTCGCTGCCGTGAGGGTTACCGCGGATGAGGATGACGGGAGCGACGGCTTTGTCGCCCGACCGACCGAGTAGCTATCGAACAGCGATAAATCGATCGCCTCCCCCAACATGTTGTAGTCGAGATCGCTCAGATGGAGATGGTCGCCGCAATCGTGGATCGGCAGCATGCTCGTCGGGTGCTCCGGGTCA
>JAFMSA010000658.1:0-488 GCA_017353855.1 Alphaproteobacteria bacterium | reverse complement strand
CAGCGACCGCGTCTAACGCGCCGCCCTCGCGGATCCATTGTCGACGGTCTGTCGCGTCCGCTGGCGCTGCGGCGTCCGGGCACCCGGCAGGAAGGTCTCGTTTTCGGAGGGCAGCAAGGTGCCGCCGAAGATCCTGATGCCGCTCGTGTGCGCACGCAGCGCGAGTTGCTTCAAGCCGGCAATCATCTGGTCGGCCGTGACCTTCTCTTCGGGTTTTGCCCACCGGATGCGCAAATCGTTCGTGCCGAGCAGGACGATGACGAGCGTCACTCCGGGCTGGGCGATGACATCGCGGTCAAATCGGCGCAAGCCGCTGTCGCTGTGAATGTCATGCAGGATCCGGTTGTCGCCGAGACCCTGGATCACGAAAGACCAGGTCGCCGGCCCGGTCGCGAGCAGCGTGCAGATTGGCGTCGGGGCGAGCGATTTCACGAAGGCGATGATCGGACGGATGACGCCGCCATTCTAAAATCGCCACCCATCACCTC
>JAFMSA010000119.1 GCA_017353855.1 Alphaproteobacteria bacterium | reverse complement strand
GGCAGCTTGTCGCGCTCGCCCGAAGCTCAAGCAGCAGCTGAGCTTGCCCCGATGGGCGATAGGCCCCTGGCGAGCCAAGCAGGTAAGATTCCAGTGCGCAAATAGCCGCGGCGTACACTCGTTGTCGCGCCTCCATAACGTTGCAAGGGCGCATTGAGCAGGCCGCCTCGCCCTGCTTGCTGCGAGCAGTTGGATTTTTGGTCTTGCACCACCTGATGCGCGGGTCAGAGCGATCGGTCAGGCGCTTGGCGACAATGCCCGCGAGGTGCGCGCACATCAGCTCGAAGAACTCGCAGGCCCCTGCCGGGGCCCGCAGAGCGTCTCGGAAATATCTTTGGCAAGATGCCCTCCAGGGCCCACCGGCGCTCGTGTAGAGGCAAAGATCGCAGATCGTTGCCATTGAGCCAGACCAGATCGAAACTGACGTAGCTCGGCTCATAGAATATCGGCCGTCGGTTTCGGCGACGCCGCTACCTCACCATCGATTAAGGCAGCTGCGGTGCTCACCGAGGCGGCGCGCTAGCCCATTGCGGCGAAGCCGCCATCGACCGGGATTGCGGCGCCGGTCACGAAGTCGGAAGCCGCGGATGCCAGAAATACGGCCACGCCCGCGAGATCTTCGGGGATGCCCCAGCGGCCGGCAGGGGTCCGAGCCAACACCCGTTCGTGCAGGCCGGCGACCTGCTGTCGCGCGTCGCGCGTCAGCTCGGTATCGATCCAGCCGGGCAACACCGCGTTGACCTGGATGTTGTCGCCGGCCCACGCCACGGCCAGAGACTTTGTCAGCTGCACGAGCGCGCCCTTGCTCGCCGCGTAGGGCGCCGCATACCCGGAACCGAACACAGCGAACATCGAGCCGATATTGATGATCTTACCGCCGCCCGTACGTTTCATGACCGAGTGGGCGGCCTGCGAGCACAAAAAGGCGCCGGTCAAATTTGTGTCGAGCACGGCGTGCCACTCCGCCGCCGTGTAAGTTTCCGGCGGCTTGCGAATCGAGGTTCCCGCATTGTTGACGAGGATATCGAGACGACCGAACCGTTCGGCCGCTTGGGCCATCGTCGTCCGGCAGGAATTCTCGTCGGCAGCATCGAACGCGATGAAGACGCCCCTGCCGCCCAGTTCCGCCAGCGCGGTCTCGGCTTTGCCGGCATTGCGTGCCGCCACGACGACATTGGCGCCTGCTGCAGCCAGCCCCTTCGCCATGCCGAGCCCGATCCCACCATTGCCGCCTGTCACGACGGCGACACGACCCGTTAGATCGAATACCGGCATCAAAGCATCTCCGACAACCGCGCGGCGATCTGTGGCTCATGTGGCCCCGTTGAAGGCGCTTTGGAAGCCGCGGCATCAGGGGGGCCCGGAACCCCGCTGCCCGCCCGGTTCAGTTCGCGAGCCTTTGCAGGAGAGCTCGCGCAGCCGCGGGAGCGCGCACCTTCGCGCCGTTGATGAAATAGACGAAGCACTCGTACCCACCCTCGACCGAATAATCGCGGAAGCGCTCAGCCCAGCGATCGAGCGCCTGAGGCGTATAACCGGCTGCCTCCTCTTCCCGGCAGCGCCGCAGACGAGCGTAGACGCAATGACCGGTGACGACGTCGAAAGCCGGGTAGTTGTCGTCGTCGACGAAAGCCAAACTTACCTGGTGGCGGCGCAACTGGGCGATGAACGGGTCGGATGCGAAACTCTGGTGCCGCACTTCGACAACGTGCCGAATGTCGAGCCCGTCTACACGATGCGGCAGCAGTTCGAAAAACGACGCAAAACCGGTCTCGTCAAAGCGCGTCGACGGAGCAAATTGCCATAAGACCGGCCCGAGCTTGGCCCCCAGTTCGAGGACGCCGCTGCCAAAGAACCGGTCGATCGAAGGACCGGCCGTCGCGAGATCCGAGCGGTGCGTCGCAAAACGCGGTCCTTTGACCGAGAATACGAAACCCTCCGGGGTTGCATCATGCCAGCGGCGAAAGCTAGCCGGCTTCTGCGCTCCGTAAAACGTGCCGTTTATCTCGATCGCGGTAAGCTGCCGGCTCGCATGCGAGAGTTCGCGCGTCTTCGGCAAGCCCGACGGGTAGAACAGCCCCCGCCATGGCCGATAAACCCAGCCGCCGATGCCGACGCGGACACTCGGCGCGTTTTTCATCAGTCGGGCGCCTCGGGTAAGGCTCTACCAGCGACGCGCCCGGCGGGGTCGCCGCCCACAGCAAGGCTCAACCGATCGGGACCGAAGACGCGGGGCGCGACTTCAGGAGCTTGATCGAGTTTGCCGCGCGGATCTCGTGCTACCAACCCATAACGGGATAACGATACAGGTGGCGCGGCATCAAGCACCGGACGGACCTCCTCGGCGAGCAACGCCATTGGCTCGGTATCGACGTGCGTGCGTTGCTCCTCGAGCGGAAGCACGATGCTGTCGTCGAGCACCGAGCCGCCAGCAAGGCACCGGCGGCCGCGGCCGCCGTCGAGAAAATGCGCGCTCCCGGGCTTCCCGAGCGGAACCCTCGGCTCCGCCAGGCCTGTGCCAGACCATCTGCGGCACCGCCCGGAAGTGATGATCGGGCGTAACGCGCGAGCCAAAAAACGCAATCGCCAACTCGCGGCCACGAAGGCCCCCTTACCCGGGCCTTCTCCCGACATACGGGGAACGGGAAGATCCGGACAGCGGGAGAACCGGCCGCGAACTGATCCGGGTCGACGGGCAGCCAATCTCGAGAACTCAGTACACGCCCTTGAGCGGAGTGGTCTCGCGTTTCTGGACCGGAGCAGTGTCGGCTCCGCTCGTCTGGGCGTTCAGCAGCTTGTTTGACAAGCTCTTATCGCCGACCATCGCGTTGGCATCGGGAGCCTGCCCGCTGGGGGCGCCGATGTCGGGAAGCCCATCCTCCGCCCGCCGCAGACGGAAATCGGGCGCCTGATTACCCGGCTCGCCGGGCCCCGCTTTCTCGATCGCCTTGAGAGCCTGTTGGTCCGAGCTCTTTTCCTGCGGCCGCGGCGCTCCCGGCTGCGGCGGGCGCAGATCAAAGTCGGGCGGCATCTCCAACGGCGCGCGCGACTCGACGGCGAACTCGTCGGGCGACGTCTGCTCGAGCCCGATCGCCTTGCGCAAATCAGTGCAGCCCGGAAGCAACAACATCCCTGCCGAGCAAAGACACACGAGCGCCAAGTGGCCGCGACGAGCGGTCCCGTGCTGGTGATAGTAAGGCATGGCCGAAATCCCTCCCCGGCACGATTTAATGCACCTCGCGCCGCAGAAGCAAGCCATCCAGCAACATTGCGGCGACCCCGATGCAAATCGCGCTGTCGGCGACGTTAAAGGCCGGCCAATGCAGGGATCCGGCATGAAAATCGAGAAAATCGACAACCGCGCCGAGGCGAATCCGGTCGATGACATTGCCTACCGCGCCACCGATGATGAGCCCGATTGCGACCGCCAGGAACGGGCTCGCAACGCGCCGCAGCCAGAACACCAGCACCGCCACGATCGCGGCGGCGGCGAGCGAGAAGACCAGCGCGTTCAGCCTGAGGCTTCCGCTGAACAGCCCAAAGCTGATACCGCGATTGTACGTGAGCACGAGATTAAAGAACGACGTCAGGGTCTCCCACTCCCCTAACGCGCGTCCGGAGAAGAAGGCAACGACCGCGGCTTTGCTGAATTGATCGAGAATCACGACGACAAGCGCCGTGAGAAGCCCGCGCCCGAGCATGATCGGAGACCGCCCGACCCCCTCTAATGCTTGCCGCGATCGATGACGGCGGCGCAGCGGCGGCAGAGATCGGCGTGACCCGGCACGCGACCCACCTCGGGCAGCACTCTCCAGCAGCGCTCGCAGCGTTCTCCCGGAGCCGGCGAAACCCGAGCGCCGACTTCCGCGACATCGGGGAGGGTGAACGCATCCTCGGGAACCGGCTCGGGCCGAACCGTTCCGGCCGAGGTGATGCAGATTTCAGCGAGATCAACCGCGCGCAGCAGATCGACGAGCCGATCGGGAACAAACAGGTCGACCGCGGCCTGCAGGCTCGACCCCAAGCGTTTGGCGCCACGTTCGAGCTCGAGCGCGCCGGTCACGACACGACGCAGTTCCCGTAACACGGCCCACCGGTCGCCCAACACCTGATCGTCCCAATTTGCCGGAACTTCCGGGAATAACTCCAGGTGGACGCTGCATTCGGGCGTATCGCCATGTCGGGCAAGCCATGCCTCTTCCGCGGTAAAGCAGATTATCGGCGCAAGCCAGCGCACCAGACACTCGAAACAGCGATCGAGCACGGTCCGCACCGCCCGGCGGCGGATATCATTGGGCGCGTCGCAATAGAGCCGGTCCTTCCGGACGTCAAAATAGAAGGCCGAGAGGTCCGTCGTGCAGAAGTTGTGCAGAGCGGTAAACATCTGGTGGAAGTCGAACGTTTCGATCGACCGGCGTACCAGGCGGTCGAGCTCGGCCAGCCGGTGCAGAACCCAGCGTTCGAGTTCGGGCATTGCGGCGAGTTCGACCGCTTCGTCCGGCGAATAGCCGTCGAGGGCGCCGAGCAGATACCGCAAGGTATTGCGCAGCCTGCGGTACGTGTCGCTCTGCCGTTTGAGGATTTCAGGGCCGATGCGGACATCCTCGGAGTAGTCGGAAGAGACCACCCAAAGGCGAAGAATGTCGGCGCCGCTCTGCTGCATAACCTGTTGCGGCGCGATCACATTGCCGAGCGATTTCGACATCTTGCGCCCTTCTTCGTCGAGCACGAAACCGTGGGTCAAGACGGCCTCGTAGGGCGCCCGGCCACGCGTTCCGCACGCCTCTATCAACGAGGATTGGAACCAGCCGCGATGCTGGTCCGAACCCTCCAGATAGAGGTCGGCCGGCCATCTGAGCTCGGGACGTTGCTCGAGCACGAAAGCATGCGTCGAGCCTGAATCGAACCAGACCTCGACGATGTCGGTCACTTTCTCCCATTCGGCCGGGTCATAGGCGTTGCCGAGGAATTGCGCCGGGTCGGCCGCGAACCACACATCCGCCCCCGCCCGTTCGACCGCGGCGGCGACGCGCTCGACAACGAGCGGATCGCGTAACGGTTCGCCGGTATCGCGATGCGTGAAAACCGCAATCGGCACTCCCCACGCACGCTGCCGCGAGACACACCAGTCCGGGCGGTTCTCGACCATCGCCTCGATTCGGTTGCGACCCTGCGGTGGAACCCAGCGTGTGCTCTCGATCGCCGCTAACGCGCTGCGCCGCAGCCCGTTCTTCTCCATGCTGATGAACCATTGCGGCGTGTTGCGGAATATCAGCGGCGCCTTCGACCGCCAGGAGTGCGGATAAGAGTGCACCAAAGTGCCGCGCGCCAGCAGTCCGCCGGCGGCCTCGATCGCAGAGATTACCGCCTCGTTTGCGTCTCCCGGCCGGCCGTCCGGCCGGTAAATCGCGCGGCCGGCAAACAGCGGAACGCCCGAGAGGTACACGCCATCGGGCGAAACGGTGTCCGGCACCGGCAGCCCGTTGGCTTGGCCGAGCTCGAAATCATCGGCGCCGTGCCCAGGCGCAATGTGCACCAGACCGGTTCCCTGACCGGCTTCGACAAAGCCGGCGGCCAGCAGCGGTACGTCGAAATCGTAACCCTGTCCGCGCAGCGGGTGGGCGGCTGTCGTCCCGGCGAGTGCCGCACCGGCAAACCGGTCGAGGACCGAATGCGCCTCGATCCCGGCACGCGCCGCCAGCTCCGCGACGAGCCCCTCGGCGACGAGCAAAGTTTCGCCGACCCGCGCGCGGCTTCTTTCCGCCGCCTGCTCCACCCGGATCACGACGTAGTCGAGCGCGGGGCTGTACGCGATCGCCCTGTTGCCCGGCAGCGTCCAGGGTGTCGTCGTCCAGATCAGTGCAGACGCGCCCGCCAGCGCCGGCCTGCCGGCCCGCAGAAGCGGAAAACGTACCCAGGTGGTGGTGGATTTGTGGTCGTGATACTCGACCTCCGCTTCGGCGAGCGCCGTCTGCTCGGCGATCGACCACAGAACCGGCTTCGACCCGCGGTAAAGCCCGCCGCTGACAAGAAATTTCCCGATCTCGCGGACGATCTGCGCCTCCGCGGAATAAGCCATCGTCGTATAGGGATTGTCCCAGTCGCCAACCACGCCAAGCCGCTGGAAGTCGCGCTTCTGCACCTCCATCCAATGAGCCGCGAATTCCCGGCATTCGCTGCGGAACTGGTCAATCGGTATGTCGTCCTTCGACCGGTTGGCAGCGCGGTATTTCTCCTCGACGATCCACTCGATCGGCAGACCGTGACAATCCCAGCCCGGGACATAAGGCGCGTCCTTGCCCAGCATCTGGTGCGCCCGGTTGACGACGTCCTTGAGGATCTTGTTCAGCGCTGTGCCGAGGTGGATCTCGCCATTGGCGTAGGGCGGCCCGTCATGAAGAACGAACTTCTCGCGGCCGCGCGACGCCTCGCGCTGCCGGCGATAGAGCTCCATCCGCTCCCAGCGCGCAAGGATCGCCGGCTCCCGCTTCGGCAGATCTCCGCGCATCGGGAAATCGGTTTGGGGCAGAAATACAGTCGGACGATAATCCGTCGGCATTGACTCGGCGCTTTTCCGGAGAGAACCCGGTAAATAAGGACAGGCTCACGCCCCGTCAACGAAAGCGTCGCGGGCGAGAATGCGGCGCGCGTCCTCGGCGTCTGCCGCAATCTGCGCCTTGAGCACCTCGAGACCCGCAAATTTCCGTTCGGGCCGGATGAATTCGACAAGCGCCACCCGCAGATGACGCCCGTAAAGATCGACTTGCATGTCAAAAAGATGCGCTTCGAGCCGCGGCACGAGACCGCCCACGGTCGGACGCAGACCGATATTCGCGACCCCGTCGACGGTCCGGCCGCCGAGCGGGTCGTCAGGTCCGTCGCCTGACACCCGCACCGCGTAGACACCGAGGGCCGGGCGCAGATAATCGTCCAGACCCAGATTCGCGGTCGGGAAGCCGATCGTTCTGCCGCGCCGGTCGCCGGTCGCAACCCGCCCGTCTATCTCCCAAAATCGGCCGAGCAGCGCCGCCGCCTCGCGGGGCTTTCCCGCTTTCAGCAACTGGCGGATCTGCGTGGAGGAATAGACGATCGCATCCTTGCCGCGAACCGGCTCAAGCACCGTAACGTCGAACCCATGCCGCCGACCCGTCGCGCGCAGCAGATCGGGGTTACCGCGGCGGCGGTTGCCAAAGGTGCAGTCCCAGCCGACAACGACATGCGAAGCTCCAATTGCGCCAACGATCACCTCTGTGATGAAATCCTCGGCGCTCTTCGCCGAAAAACCCATATCGAAGTGCCGGACAAACAACAGGTCGACCCCGAGATTCGCAAGTTCGCGCTCCTTCACCCGGAACGGCGTCAGGCGGAAGGGCTCGGCCGCGGGGAAGAACACGGTGCGAGGATGCGGCTCGAATGTCAGCACGGCCGTCGGCCGCCCATGTGTGCGCGCGAGGTCGCGCGCGTGGCTGACCAGCGCGGCGTGGCCACGGTGCAGCCCATCGAAATTGCCCATCGCGAGCACGGCCCCGGGGGGATGATGTGACCTGGGGCCCGGATGTCGGATAACTCGGATCACGGTAGCAAGGCGCAGCGCAGCCTCATCGTCAGCCAGCGTCGAGAAAATAGCCTGACCCGGGATCAGATGATAGCGGCTCGCAAGCCTGAAGAGGTAGCGGCCCCGGAAGCGGTGTCCGGGTGTCGGGGTGGCGATGGCGATAAGGCCGCCAAGACACCGATCGAGGACACCGCGGCGCCGTTGCGCGACGTCTGGTACTACGCCACGCCCGGCTTCCGGTTGCGGCGCGGGAGGATGCTGGCGAAAGTCATGCTCGGAGAGCCGATCCTCATCGGCCGCGATGCCGAGGACAGGATCTTCGCGCTGCGCGACCTGTGTCCGCATCGAGGCATGCGGCTCAGCGCCGGCCGCTTCGACGGGCGCGAGGTCGAGTGCTGCTATCATGGCTGGCGGTTCGACTGCGGCGGCCGGTGCACGCGGATCCCCTCACTGGTCCCGGGCCAGGCATTCCGGCCCGACCGCATCCATGTCCGCACTTACCCGGTACAGGAGGTGCAAGGCAATATCTGGATTTTCTTTGGCGAGAACCCTGCCGAGGCGCCGCAGATACCGCTTATCGACGGGTTCGGCCGATGCTCGCCCAATCTCGTCGAGAGCGTCATATTCTCAGCCGCAATCGATCATGCGGTCGTCGGGCTCATGGACCCGGCGCACGGGCCCTTTGTTCATCGGGCATGGTGGTGGCGCTCCCGCCGCTCGATCCACCGCAAGGCCAAGTCGTTCGTGCCCTCACCGTTCGGTTTCACGATGAGCCGGCACGCACCCTCCAACAACTCGCGAGCCTACCGGCTCTTGGGCGGAGCCCCGCAAACCGAGATCGTCTTCCGATTGCCGAGCGTGCGTGTAGAGCACATTCGAGCCGGCCGGCATGTCGTGTCCAACTTGACGGCGATCACGCCCATCGACGGGCGGATGACCGAGATCAATCACTGCATCTATTGGACCTCGCGCTGGCTCGGTCCGCTGAAGCCGTTTGTGCGCCACTACGTGCGGGCCTTCCTGCACCAGGATCGCGAGATCATGGAACGCCAGCAGAAGGGGCTGTGCTTCAACCCGCCGCTAACGCTGATCGACGACGCCGACACGCAGGCGAAATGGTACTATCGTTTGAAGCGCGAATATCGCCGCGCTCGCGCCGAGGGCCGAGCCTTCGAGAACCCGGTCGACACGCGCATCCTCGAATGGCGCAGCTGACGAGGCGCCCTCAATAGGTCGTGTTGAGCTTCAGATAGCGATAGCGGTCGGCCGTCTGAACATCGATGTCGCGCTGCTCGCCCCCGCGGCTGACGGTGAGCTTGACCGTGACACCCGCTTCGCCACGCGCCCATAACGCACGATAAAAGCCCGCCAGATCATGGGCCGGGGAACCGTCGATCGCATTTAACCGGTCGCCGCGGTGCAGCCCTGCTTTATCGGCAGGGCCCTCCGATGCGACCCGCCGCACGACAAGCTTGCCGTCGACATCCTCGAGATTGGCGCCGAGTCACGGCCGCGCCGCCGCGGACGGCCGGCCGAAGGCAATCAGGTCAGCCATGACCGGCCGCAGCCTGTCGATCGGCACGAACATATTGCCGGGACGTCCGTCCGCCGCATCGCCGACGATCAGGGAGCCGATCCCGGCGAGCTTGCCGTCGGGCGCGACCAGCGCAGCACCGCTCCACGCACGATAAGGCGGG
>JAFMSA010000657.1 GCA_017353855.1 Alphaproteobacteria bacterium | reverse complement strand
CCGCTTCCCGGGATCGCGGTCCCCGCCGCAGCCAAACAGAACGACCAGCCGCCCGCAGGTGTGCGGGCGCAGCGCCTCGAGCACCCTCGCAAGCGCATCCGGCGTGTGGGCATAGTCGACGACGACCGCGCCGCCGCCCTCGCACTGCGCGACATATTGCATCCGGCCCGGAACACCGCTCAGTCTTGTGAGCGCCTCGAGCGCAGCGTCCTGCGGGCCGCCGGTTGCCAGGACCAAGCCGAGCGCCGCCAGCGCGTTCATCGCCTGAAACTCTCCGGCGAGCGGCAACATCAGCCGGCGCCGGCGCCCGAAAACCTCGAGCATCAGCGCCTGGCCGCCGCCGGCCGGCTCGCGGGCGAGCAAACGCAGATCGGCGGCGCGATGCGCGCCATAAGCGATCAGCGGATGGTCGCCACCCCGGCAGAGCCTCGCCAAGCGTGCGAACTCCTCGCTGTCCGTGTTGACGACCGCCATCGCACCCCGCGGCAACAGCGTGGTGAACAGCCGCTCCTTTGCAGCCCGGTAGCAGGCCATGTCGCCGTGGTAGTCGAGGTGATCGCGCGTCAGGTTCGTAAACGCCGCCGCGGCGAGAGAAAGTCCGTCAAGCCGGTACTGGTGGAGGCCGTGGCTCGAAGCCTCGATCGCTACATGGTCCACGCCTCGACCCGCCAGGCGGGCGAGATCGCGATGCAATGCCACCGGGTCCGGCGTCGTCAGCGCGCCGGGCCGCCGCGCGCCCGCGCATACCAGGCCGAGCGTCCCAAGGCTTGCTGCCGGGCGGCCGGTCGCATTCCAGATTTCACGCGTGAAATGGACGACCGAGGTCTTGCCGTTGGTGCCCGTTACCGCCGCGATCGTGCGCGGCTGCCGGGTGTGGAACCGCGCTGCCAAAACCGCCAGCCGCCGGTGCGGGTTGGGGTCGGTCACGATGACCACCCGGCGGCACTCTTCCGGCGTCAGCGCGAGCGCGCCGGCATCGTCGGTCAGGATCGCTGCGGCACCGCGCGCGATCGCGTCGGCGGCGAAGCGGCGCCCGTCGCGTTGCGTCCCGGGCAATGCGGCAAACAGAAACCCAGGCTCAACGTTGCGCGAATCGGCGGTGAGGTCGACGATCTCGGGGTCACTTGATCCTATGAATGCCGGTGCCGGGGCAATCAGCTCAGTAAGCTTCAATCTTCTTTCCCTGCAGGCTCCC
The DNA here is from genome assembly GCA_017353855.1 of Alphaproteobacteria bacterium. Taxonomy (GTDB): domain Bacteria; phylum Pseudomonadota; class Alphaproteobacteria; order ATCC43930; family CGMCC-115725; genus AP-15. The sequence continues at coordinate 1,922 of JAFMSA010000657.1, read as the reverse complement.
GATCATCAGTGGCCGCTGGATTTCAGGGGAGGCTTCATCGACCGGCTGCACGCCGAGAAGAGGAGCGATACGCTGAATTATGCGGCTGGTCGCGGGCGCCACGGTCCAGCCGGCGGTCGCATAGCCGTGGCTCTGATGGTTGGGATGCGGTTGGTCGACCATCGTCAGCACGAGATATTTGGGATCGTTGATCGGGAAGACACCAACAAAACTGGAAAGCAACTTCCTGTCCGCATAATGCCTGCCCGAAATCTCTTCGGCTGTCCCGGTTTTTCCGCCGACCACATAACCCGGAGCCGCGGCCATCGTGCCGGTACCGTGTTCAACTACCAATCGCATTAATTTGCGCATTTGTTCCGAAGTTTTCGGAGAAATGACCTGTCGACCCGGCGGCCCGTCGCCGGGCGCCTGCCTGATAAGCGTCGCCGGACGCAGAACGCCGCCGTTGACGAGCGCCGCAGCAGCGGTGGCAAAGCTCAGCGGCGTGACCGAGATCCCGTGACCGAAGGCGATCGTCATCACATTGACGTCGCGCCATCTCGCCGGGAAATGCGGCGTCCCGATCTCCGACACCTCAATTTTCGGCGGCTTCAACAGGCCGAGCCGGCCGAGGAATTCCTGCTGCCTCTGGCCGCCGGCGGCCATTGCCATCCGGGCCGCGCCGATGTTCGAGGAGTACATCAAAATTTCGGGCACACTCAGAACCCGGTGCTTACCGTGATAATCCCGGATCGTGTAGCGCCCGATGTGAATCGCATGCGTGGCGTCATAGCTGCTGGTGAGCGTGGCCGTGCCGTCATCGAGGGCCATGGCCACGGTGAAGATCTTGAAGATCGAGCCGAGCTCGTAAACGCCCAGCGTGTCCCGGTTGAACATTCGGTCGGAGAAGGACACCCCCGGACTGTCGGGATCGGGCGCTCCGGGATGGTTCGGATCGAAATCGGGCAGCGACACCATCGAGAGGATTTCGCCGGTGTTGACGTCCATAATCAATCCGGCCGCAGCCTTTGCGGTAAAATCGTTGACGACGCGCTGCAACTCCTCGCGCAGCACGTATTGGGCACGAAGATCGAGCGACAGCTGCAAAGGTTCGCGGCGATCCTTCAGCATGTCGTCGAGCCCGCGCTCGATGCCCGCGAGGCCCGAATTGTCGATGCCCGTGTAGCCGACCACCTGCGCCGTCAGCCTCGCATCCGGATAGACGCGGCGCTCCTCATGCTGGAACTGCAGCCCCGGAATACCGAGCTGATTAACCTCGTACTGTTCGCGCGGCGTCAGGTGACGCTTGATATAGACGAAGCTCTTGTCCGAGGTCAGCTTGGCGTAGACCTCGGGGCCTTTCAGATCCGGGAAGACCTTCGAGAGTTTCTCGGTCGCGTCGACGGGATCGAAGATCTCTTTGGGGTTGGCGTAGAGCGAAGGGCTGTCAAGCGTGGTCGCCAGCAGCTTGCCGTTGCGGTCGACAATGTCGGCGCGGGTCGGTAACCGGGGTGCCGCAGCGCGCGGCCGCGGCACGTGCGAGTGGGCGCTGCTGCCCTCGACCACGACGACCTCGACGATCCGCAGCGCGACAACCGCGAAGACGCAGGCGAACAGCAAACTGATGGCGAACAGACGGGTGTGACAGGATTCCAGCGCCCTGCGGGCCGGCCCCTCGGGCACGGCAGCGGCACAGGGTGGCGGCCTGAAGTGCCGTGGCCGGCACGGATTGTCATCAAACGAATGGGCTGCGACCATCACCGGCTCGCCACGATCTGCGCGATCAAATCGTCCAGCGACTTGGCCCGGCGGGTTCCGGCAAGTTTCGCCGTCGTCCTGACCCGCGGCGCCCTGGCGATTTGTTGCGGCGGCGCCGCCTTTTCCGGCAACGGCGAGGCCGCATGCGGCTCGCCCTGCGGCTGCGGCGGGCCGGGTGCGGGGGC
>JAFMSA010000656.1 GCA_017353855.1 Alphaproteobacteria bacterium | reverse complement strand
GGAGTTCCGGTTCATGGGGGAAAACGGGGAGGCGGGCTCAATCCCGGTGATAGGGGTGACCGGCGAAAATCTGCTGGGCGCGATAGAGCTGCTCGAGCAGCATGCCGCGTACCAGCAGATGCGGCCAGGTCATCGCTCCCAGCGACAAGATCGCGGCAGCGTCGTGCAGAACGCGAGAATCGAGACCGTCGGCTCCGCCGATTGCGAAAGCGAGCTCGGGCACGCCGGTGTCGCGCCACCCGGCGATGCGGTCGGCCAGGACGCGGCTGGACCACACCTCACCCCGCCCGTCGAGAGCGACAAGGGGCGCGCCACGCGGCAGCGCGCCGAGGATCAGATCGGCCTCGCGGGCTCGTAATGCGGTGGTCGGCAGGCGGCGCTTCTCTTCGAGCTCGACGATCACCGGCGGCGGGGCCATCCTGCCGGCGTAAAGCGCCTGAAGTTCCTTCAGCGCACCGGTGCGCTGCCTGCCGATCACGAGAAGACGGAAGCGGATTGCGCGCTCCGCGGCCTACTGCAGAACCGCCTCGGCATCCGGCAGGAACTCGCCCCACATCTTTTCGAGGTTGTAATAGGCGCGGACTTCCGGGCGGAACAGGTGCACGATCACATCGCCGGCATCGATCAGCACCCAATCGGCCTGCGCCTTCCCTTCGACCGATAGCTTGCGGCGGGAGAGCGCCTTTTCGAGGTGCTCGGTCAGGGCCAGTACCTGCCGGCTCGACCGGCCGCTGGCGATCACCATCTGGTCGGCGATCGTCGTTTTGCCGGCGAGGTCGACCGTGACGATGTCTTCGGCCTTGCCGTCTTCGAGGGTGTGAAGAACGAGCTCGAGCAGGCTCGGATGCGGTTCCGGCTGCGAGTGCGGCAGTCGGGAAGCGGGCTTGAAGGGCGTGATCGTGGACAATTGGTGTCTTTGCTCCGTCGGTGTTTGAGAAGAGGCAAGTGCTTGCTCGGACCGGATCCGGGTCGCCGAGCGCGGATCGAGCGGGGTGTGAAAAAACACCCACGCCGGCGGCTTCATCTCCGCCAGCCGGCGCGCGGCGGACACCGGAACGCGCTTTGCGGAAAAGCGCCTGGCCGCGGGCCCGGAAAGTGCTCTTAGAGAATAGGAAGGGCGGTCGAACACAGCAATGGGAACGGTCTTAAAGATCTGCGCCCATCGCTCCCAGCGCGGGATCTGGACGAGGTTGTCGCCGCCCATCAGCCAGACGAACCGCAGCCGCGGAAAGCGGCGCCGCAAGGCCCGCAGAGTGTCGGCCGTGTAACGCGACGAGCCCAGCCGGTTTTCCAAATCGCTGACGAGAATTCGCGGATGCGCGGCACCCACCCGCCGGGCCTGTTCCAGCCGGCTTGCGAAAGGCGCCATCCCGTCGGCCGGCTTTAACGGGTTCTGCGGCGAGACGAGCCACCAGATCTCGTCGAGGGCGAGGTGACGCAGTGCCAGCAGGCTGACATGCAGATGTCCGCCATGGGCCGGGTTGAACGAGCCGCCGAGCAGTCCGACACGGCGGTGCCGGGGCCCGCCTGTTCCGTTCTCGCAGTCGCTCAGGGGCGCACCTGCCCGCTGCCGCGCACGACGTACTTGTAGGTGGTCAGCTGCTCGGCGCCGACCGGCCCTCGCGGCGGCAGCCTTTGGGTCGATATGCCGATCTCGGCACCCATGCCGAACTCGCCGCCATCGGCAAACTGCGTCGAGGCATTGACCAGCACGATGGCACTGTCGACCTCGCGCAGGAAGCGCTCGGCCGTTCGCTGGTCCTCGGTGACGATCGCGTCCGTGTGGTGCGAGCCGTAATGATTGATGTGGGCGATCGCGCCGTCGACGCCGTCGACGACCCGGACCGAGAGGATCGCATCGAGATATTCGGTGCGCCAGTCCTCCTCGGTCGCCGCCAGCACGGCGGGGTCGATGGCCCGGGTTTCCACGTCGCCGCGCAGTTCGCAACCCTTTGCGCGCAGATCGGCGAGGATCGCGGGCAAGTGATCGTCAGCCACTTGCCGGTCGACGAGCAACGTCTCCGTCGCGCCGCAAATCGAGACACGGCGCATCTTGGCGTTGAGCGTGATCGCGCGGGCCTTGGCCGGGTCGGCGGCGGCGTCGATGTAGGTGTGGCAGATTCCTTCGAGATGCGCGATCACCGGTATCCGGCTCTCGCGCTGGACCCTTTCGATCAACGAGCGACCGCCGCGCGGCACGATGACGTCGATGTGCTCGTCCATCGCCAGCATCAGCCCGACCGCTGCACGCTCGCGTGTCGGCACCAGCTGCACGGCGGTTCCCGGCAGGCCGGCGGACCTCAGCCCGTCCGAGAGCGCCGCGACGAGCGCGTGCGAGGAATGGTAACTCTCGCTGCCACCGCGCAGGATCGCGGCGTTGCCGGCTTTGAGCGCGAGCCCGCCGGCATCGGCCGTCACATTCGGCCTGCTCTCGTAAATGATGCCGATGACGCCGAGCGGCACTGCGATGCGTTGGATGGCGAGGCCGTTGGGCTGCGCCCATGCGGCAAGTATGCGGCCGGCCGGGTCGGGCAGCGCAGCGATCGCCTCGAGGCCGCGGGCGATCGCTTCCACGCGCCCGGCGTCGAGTGCCAGCCGGTCCCGCAGCGCGGCGGAAATGCCTTGTCTGTCGGCTTCGGCGAGATCACGGGCGTTGGCGGCAAGGATCTGCGGGCTTCGCACCCGCACCGCCGCGGCGGCGGCCGCGAGTGCGGCAGTCTTGGCGTCGGCCGAGGCGAGCGCGAGAGCCGCGGCGGCCTCTCGTGCGCGCCTGCCGATCCCGCTCATCTCGGCCGCCAGGTCGGGCTCTGACAGCGAGGTGGGACTGTGAGGGAGCGTGTCGGTCGTCATCGAAAAATTTCTCTGCGCCGGCAACCCTGCCGTTCAGGGCGGGGAGGAGGCGCGCTCCTTTCTCTGTTGAGCCGGATTGCCGATGCGCTCGCCGTGAAGGGGGATACCCTGCCGGACATCCTTCTTCCTTACGAGTGTGCAGGCGATGAGTGTCCTGAAAGACCCTGGTGAGGAGAAGCTCTTGCTTCCGCTCCTCTCGCCCGTGCCGTGCAGCCTCCGAGCAGGACCCGTTTGGTACCTGCCGCGGGGGCTTGTCCGCAGCCTTGCCT
>JAFMSA010000655.1 GCA_017353855.1 Alphaproteobacteria bacterium | reverse complement strand
GCTTGGGGCGGCGCACAACAAAGTGGTGCGGATTTGTCGACCAACCTCAAGGTGCTGCTCGCCAATTCCGATCCGCAACGGGCCGCAGCCGTCGAGCGCAGCCTCGGCGATCGCGGCAATGTGCTGATCGTACGCGTCCCGGAAGCCTGGAGCATCCACGATGCCGTCGCCGCCATGACGCCCGACGTCGTGATTGTCGACATGGCACACCCTGATCGTAGTGCGCTAGACGATCTTCGCCGCCTCAGCGCCGTAAATCCGCGTCCGATTGTCCTGTTCGTCGAGCGTGATGACCGCGCCTTTATGGAAGAAGCGATCGCCGCCGGCGTGTGCTCTTACAATGTCGTCGATGCCGCTTTCCCGGATGTGAAGCCCATCGTGATGGCGGCAGTGGCAATCTTCCGGAAATACCGGCAGATCGAAGTCGAGCTGGCCAGAGCGAGCACGAGCTTGCGCGAGCGTCAGGCAATCGACAGAGCAAAGGCGTTGCTGATGAAGCAGCGCAACGTCGGCGAGCCGGAAGCCTATCGTTGGCTGCGCCGCAGAGCAATGAATGAGAACAAGCGTATTGCGGCGGTAGCGGTCGAGCTGATCGCGAATGAAGAGAACGGAGATGCCAAACCGTGACTTTCCGCCGCGGCCTCCTGCGCCTCACCGACCCCGCGCCGCCGTCATCACCAAAGCGCTTGATTTCTTCCGGGCCGAAGGCGTCGAGGTGGCGCTAGGCGTCGAACTGTCAGCGCTATGCGTCGAACCATCTGGGCGAGTATCGCGGACAAGCTTTGCGGGCTGAGGGACGGCCGGAAAAGCTTGCCGCGCCCCCGGCCGTGAGCCTCAACGGCAATACGCCCACGCTGCGCACCGCCGGGCGCTCGAAACGGTTGCAGAGCCGCGTGTCACTGCGCCGCCGGGCGCGTGCGGCGCCTCCGCGCATTGTTGCGCAGCCGCACCGAAAAGCCGGTCTCGCGATTGTGCACACGTTGGCGACGCGCAACCTGCTGCTCGGATATCGGTTGGCGGCCGGTCGGCATCGACCCGGATCGGGATGTCGTCCAGACGGTAATGCCGCCGGCCGAAACGGCCGCGGCCTTGCGCGAAGTCAGGATCGACGGCTGCTGCGCCGGCGCTCCCTCGGGCGACGTTGCAGCGCGCGCAGGGTTTGGCCGCACCGTCGCGACCTTGCACACGATCTGGAACCACTGCCCCGAGAAAGTCTTTGCAGTTCGTGAAGAAATTGCTGCGCGCCCTGCTGAGGGCGGCTCTTTACTGCGATCCCGCCGGGAATGCAGAAATCGTCGATGCGATCTTGGCGCGCGAAGACGATCTCGGACTGCCGCGGCCGTTGATCCCGCTGCCGGGAGCGGCGGCGCGGTGGTCCCGGCCACTATGCCGAGCCGGCACCTTTCCTTGGCGCTCGCACGCCCTGCGGTGGCTGGCGGGAGATGCGGCGTTTGGGCGATCTGGAGAGCAAGCCCGACCAGGCCACCGCGGCGGCGATCTGCCGGCCGGATCTCTATGTCGGGGCGGCGCGCGCTGGGCTTGGCGGTCCCCGCATGCGACACGAAGACCGGGGGCAGCCGCGATCGTCCGGGCTGTTGCCCGGATTGCCGTAGCCGATCCTTATGGGTATAGGCTTCTGCGAGGGTGCGCGGTTCTATCCGGCAGCTGTTCTCTCTGCGCGTTAGGCAGTCAGCTGCACAATTTTGCGCCGCACAAGCCTTGAACCTCTCTCCCCCGGCGCGGGCGCAGCTGCACCCCTGACCGCGCCGGCAGTGCGGGAACTCAGGCATTCAGGCTGGCATGACGTTTGCTCCCCTCTTGCCCGTTTCGTGTGCCACGGCCGCCGGCGCGCACGGGCCGCGGCGCTCCAAAGGCGGAGCGTCGCCATAGCTGGGGTTTGCGCTACGGGCGCTGCCCCTTTCGGCTCCGGGTGGGCCAATGATGGTCCATAGCGGACACAAAACCCGGAACATGTCCAAAGGGTTCCTCAGGACCGGTCGCTTGCGCACCCTCTTTGCTGCCTTTTTGCACTTTGAGCTTCATGGTTCGGATCGTCTCGCCCCTCTCGGGGGCCAGATCGTGAAGGACCTGGGCTCGACGGCGCGCAGAGGGGCTGATGGTCGCCACCCCGGTGCTCGCCGGTGCGCTGCTGCGCATTCTGCTCGGCATTCTTGTGGACCACCCCGGACCGAAATGGACCGGAGGCATTGCACAGATCGCCGTAATCGGCGGTCTGCCGCCGGCCGGGTCATTCGGCATATGCGCGGTCCCCGGGATCCTGCTCGTCGCCTGCGCCTCCTTCGCCGTGGCGCTGCCGCTCGCTGCGCTAACGTGCTCGCCGGAGCATCAGGGCACTGCCCTCGGCATCGCGGGGGCGCGAAATTCCCTCACCCTTCTTTTTGCCCTGTCCGCACCGGGTCTTGCCGTGCGTAGGGGTGGCAAAATGTCCTGGGCCTCGCGGCTGCGGCCGGCGCTCGCCACGACGGGTGGCCGGCATAACATTTCCGGTGTGTGCGCGCGCCACTTTAGAACAATTCTAATCCATTGACGCGGCGCCCGTTCCCGACCTATAAGCCTATGTGTCTGATCGGGGCCGCATTTTCGCGGCCGATAAAACTAGTCGGCGGTAAGAGGCCTGCGCGAGGGGCAAAAAGGTGGCCCCCGATTTCGGTCGGCCGCTGTCATGAAGACGTCGATGGCATCAGCAGGGGAGCAATGATGCTGACTGGACCACGACACTACCTACCGCATTCGCCGCCGGTCCTCGGGGTCATGACCGGGCTCGTGGGCATGACCGGCGGGCTCGGCGGGTTTTATCTTGCGTCGAGCCTCGGCTACTCCAAGCAGCCACCGGGCAGCTATCAACCGGGGTTTCTGATTTTCGCCGGCCTCGCCATGCTCGCGCTCGGCGCGCTGGCCGGCGTCAAGCAGCGCTGGCGCAAGACCTGGGGTGCCGGCGCCGCTCTCGGCGCGGCGCGCGTCTGAACAAAGGCGGCCGGGATGCCCGCGTCATCCAAGGAGCGGCTCGTTGTTGTCGGCAACGGCATGGCGGGGATTCGCACAATTGAGCTGCTGCTCGCCCATGCACGATGCCGCTACGAAATAACGGTGGTTGGCGCC
>JAFMSA010000654.1 GCA_017353855.1 Alphaproteobacteria bacterium | reverse complement strand
CGGGCGAGAGGTGGTGATCCTTCTGGCCGAATTGCACCACCGCGGAGCGCGCATTCGGGATCGCCTCGTGGCGCGTGAGTCGTCGGCGCAGCAAGTTGCGCTACAGGCCGAGCCGCTCCGATCATCGCCGCCGTCCGGAAGGCTGGCTACCGCCGTCTCTGCAGCATCGGCTGGAAATCGGGATATCCTGGGTTGCCCGGCTGCGTCGCCTCACCCCAATCACAGGCCTCACCACCGAACTGGTCCGCTTCGACTTGCAGAAGCTGGATAACCCGGAGAACGCCGGTGTCGAATACCAGCAAGGCACGTTCTTCAGCTACGAGGCGCGGGAATACCTGCTTGAGAAGTGGGGCCGCCGGCGCCTATTGCGGGGCCGACAGGATGCCGTTGCAGATCGAACAACTTCGCGCGAAGGGCGGGCGCCGGCAGCAGCAGAATCTCTAATTTCACGCTGGGTTGCGAGCCCTGCAACATGAAGAAAGGCGCGGTGCCTGTCGAGGTCTTCCTGTCGGACGAGCCTGAGCGGCTGCGGCAGACCCTCGCCCAAGCGAAGCGCCCGCTGAAGCATGCGCGGCCGTTAACACGACGCGCCGGGCTCTATTCAATGTGAAGGCGACTGGCCTTCCGGTCGAAACCGGGAGCAGCGGGCAGACTAAGGTGAACCGGGCGCGGCTGAGATCCCGAAGACTCAAGCGACCGAAGCCGCCCGTGTCGGAAAGGTCGAGGGGCTTTCGACTGGCGGCGGCCGATCTTGACCATCCAAGCAACGGGCCGCGGCGCGTACCAGAGAACCGGGCTCGATCGCCGCGAATTTCCGCGGCTATCTTATGGGCGCCGGAAGCGCGTTGCCGGCTTTCAAAAGGGCGATATGGTGCGCGCCGTCGTGCCGATCGGAAGGAAAGCCGGAACGCGTGTCGGTCGGGTCGGCGATCCGCGCGACAGCTTCAGCATTCAGGAGCGGAAGGCGTAGTGCAGGGCATAAACGTCTAACACTGCATGCTACTCGCCCGCGGTGACGGTTATGCTTCGCGCTGTCGCGCGAACTGCTTTTCCTTGAAAGCCGGAGTATCTAGGACCCTGCTTCGATGATTTCTCTCGATCTATTTTGATCGCTGCCAAGTACGAAAATACTCCACCGCTCGGGCGGGGTCGTTCTCGGTGCTCCTTCATTGCGGCCGCCCGGCAACAGAACCTCCGGCAGTTTCGCTTATCAGGCGTCGCTCAACACCAACCCTTTTTCAAGCAAGCCAGGAATTCACCCCGGTGTATGGTCGGGTCACGTTATCCTTTTGCCGACCTGCCGTCGAAACGCGTAGACTGCCACAGCTTGCGTGACAAGTCGCCCGAGGCGAATTATGGCCCACAATTATTCTGAATATGGCGGCGTCCTGGGGCGCTGCTGGACAAAATACTAACCATCACGTGAACTCGCCTGAGACCCTCAACGCGTTCACCGCACCGATGCATAACTCGATGTCGCGCATTGGGACTATGTGAGCGAGGATCCCGATGTGCATGGTGTCCTTCCGACCGGAGCGGGTCGTGCGTTTTCGGCTGGCGGCAACGTGATCGCGATGCAGGAGACGATCGCGACGATCGCCGATCCGGACGTGTGGGAGGACGGTATGCCCGAGGCGAAGCGGATCATGTTTCGCATGCTGGAGTGCAACAACCCCATCATCACGCGGATCAATGGCCATGCCGTCGGGCTCGGCGCGACGGTCGCGCTGCTTTGCGGCATTATCATCGCGGTTGACCATGCCAAGGTCGGTGATCCGCATGTCAATGCCGGCCTCGTGGCGGGTGGCGGCGCGCTGATCTGGCCGCAGCTCATAGGCTTCGCACGGGCCAAGGAGTTTTTGCTCACCGCCGACCTGATGACCGCGGCCGAGGCCGAGCGTATCGAACTGATCAACCACGTTGTCCCGCCCGATTGGGTTAGTCCGGCGACTGGCCGGCCGCGCGATGCGGTCGATCCGCTGGACTAAACAGGCCGACAATATCCCGCTACGCCAGCTTTCCCCATTGGATAATGGACCTGAGCCTCAGTCTGGAGACGCAGTCGAATCTTTTCAAAGGGCCACGGGAAGCTGTACGGCCTTCCCGCAGAAGCGCCGGCCGGACTTCACCGGGCGCTGAGGACCATTCACGGAAAAATGGAGGATAACGATGAGACTCGCAGGCAAGGTCGCCATCATCTCCGGCGCGGCGTCCGGCATGGGGGCGGCCACGGCGCGGATGTTCGCACGCGAAGGTGCCAAGGTGGTGATCGCCGACGTTCTGGGGGACGAGGGCCGGAAGGCGGCCGACGCCATCGGCGGCTCGGCGCGGTTTGAGGCGCTCGACGTGACCAAAGAGGAGGATTGGGCTGCGGTCGTGTCAGCCGCTGCCCGGCATTTCGGAAAGCTCGATGTGCTGGTAAACAATGCCGGCATCTCGGGCAGTGCCGAACAGGATTTTTACAGCACCGAGGCATGGCAACGGATCATGGCGGTTAACGCGACCGGCGTCTTCTTCGGCATCAAATACGCGATCCCGGCTATGGTCGCCAATGGCGGTGGATCGATCGTCAATCTGTCGTCGATTGCCGGGATCATCGGCAGCGAGCATGTTCACATGGCTTACAACGCCTCGAAGGCAGCGGTGCGGCTGATGACCAAATCGGTCGCGGTACAGCACGCCAAAGACAAGATCCGCGCCAACTCGGTTCACCCCGGGGTCATGCCGCCGATGCGCACCTCCGGACGCACCGCGAATCCCGCCCTGCGGGCCGAACGCATGCGCGTCATTCCGATGCGCCGGCCCGGGGAGATTGATGAGGTGGCATATGCCATTTTGTTCCTGGCTTCCGACGAGTCGTCCTATATCACCGGTTCGGAAATCCACGTCGACGGCGGAGCTGTCGCTATTTAGGCCAGCGCATTGTCACTTGGCATCGGGCGTGACGGATGCGGGAATGGTGGCGGCACAGACGGATGTGGCCGAGAGGTCGACGCAATGCTCCACCGGTCCAAGAACCTCGGCTTCGTAGAACGGGCGCTCAGTCCGGCGGCAAGGGAAGGCGCGTGCAGCTGGGCGGCAAGCCTTCGTGCGGGGGCCCCAGTGTATGCCTATCTGGCGATCATCGTACTG
>JAFMSA010000118.1 GCA_017353855.1 Alphaproteobacteria bacterium | reverse complement strand
GGCGCAGCTGAACGGCGAGGCCGTCGGCGAGCTCCGGGGAAAAGACCACTATTGCGTCGCAGAGCGCTCCGCCGTTCTTTGTCGCGCCGAAAGACATAATGTCGATGCCCGAGCGCCACGTCGCCTCGGCAGGACTACACCCGAGACGGGCGACGGCATTGGCAAAGCGTGCCCCATCCATGTGAAGCCTAAGGCCGCGCCGCTGCGCGATTTCAGCGATAGCGCGGATCTCGTCGAGCCGGTAAACCGCTCCGAGATCCGTCGCCTGCGTCAGATTGATTGCAATCGGCCGACCTCGGTGCAGCTGAGCCGGCGAGATCCCGGCGAGCATTTCGCCGAGCAGGGCGGCATCGATCTTTCCGTCCTCCCCGCCAACCGCAGCAAGTTTGATGCCGCCGCCAAAGAAACCCGTCGCGTTGGCCTCGGAGGTGTTGATGTGGGCGACCTCGCTGCAATACACGATGCCCCATGAAGGGCCGAGCGACGCCAGCGCCAGCGCATTGGCCGCTGTCCCGGTCGCGACCGGGAAAACCCGCACGGAGGTCTCGAAGAGCTCGGAAAAGCACTGCTGCAGACGCCGGGTCCATTCATCGCCGCCGTAGCCCAATGCGGTTCCGTGGTTGGCGCGAATGAGCGCCTCAAGGACCTGCGGTGCGGCGCGGCCCGTGTTGTCGCTGCGGAAATCGATCACCGGGCGTGTATCCGAGCCGGCGCCGTCAATGTCGCGTCTCCTTTCCTACTCCGCCGTGCGTTGTCTGCGCGGCACGCACGATGAGGGTTTGCCGGCCGTGCGGCTGGCCCGCATAAGAAGGAGCCCGCAGGTGGGCGCCGCGAGGCACCGCCGGCTGTCCGCGTCGGCGCGGCTCTAGCGAAGCGGCGCGGACAGATTTAGCAGCAGCCTTTCGCGCTAGCCTCATCGCGACGCGGATTGTCGAGGGCTTGACGGCCGCCGACGTAGCGGCGCGGATTGTCGAGGCCTTGATGGCCGACGCAGCGACATGAGTTGCCGGGGCCTTGACGGCCGACGTAGCGACGTGAGTTGCCGGGGCCGTGACGGCCGGCGTCGCGACGCGTGCGACGAGTCGGGCCGAGGGCGGTCCTATTTGCGGTGAACCCATCAGCACCGGCGCATCCTGCAACCGTTGCTCGGGCAACCCTATCCGCGCCGGCGCGACCGGGCGCCCGTTGACGAAGACGGAACGCAGGACAACGCTCGCAAACTGCCGATTGGCGAAATCTTCATTCACCACCTCCAGGGGCGGACTCCCATCGGCGTGCATCCGGATCGCCTGGACGTCCGGAACATTTGCGCGGTTGAGAGTGCGCACATAGTCGAGATCTCGTGTATAGACCGGCCAGTAGGCCTCGCCCGGCGCGAGCGGGAACCAGGCAATGGCGGCTCCGTCCTCGGAACTCAGGCCGACCCCGCGAGTGCCCAGGAACGCGACGACCCCCGGGGCGTAAAGAGGTCGCGCGACGAAGCTGCCCGGCGCCCAAGCCCAGTGCCCGTCGATAAAGGCCCATCGGCCGTAATGCGATGGGGCGAAGCCCCAAGGCTGATCATCGATCCACGTCCACCCGAAGGGGGCCATCCAGTTCCAGTGCCCGAAGCGGTAGGGCACCCAATCCTGCGACGTGGTCGGGAACCAGACAGGGCCATATTGCGGATTGCTCTTCCAAACGCCGGCCGCATCGAGTTCGGCGAAACCCGTCATATTTGACGAAACATAGTACGACGAGGCAAGGCGTGTGACGTCATAGTCGCGTTTGCCGCACGATTGCGCAAACTCGTCCCGAACCGCCGGCGCGATTTTGGCGGCCCTCGCCCCCGGACCAGCCGACGTCGCCGTTTGACCGTCTTCGACCCGCCAATCGCCGGCGGCCCCGGCAAATTGCGCTTTCCCCTGGAAGACCGATATTCTAGGCGGTTGATCGCCGCTTCCCGCGTCGATGTCGTAGACGCCGCGGGCGAGCAGCCAGACACCACCTTGCGGAAGATCGATTTCGACGCTCTCGCCGTCAGCGAATTGGCGCAGATGAAGATAGACCCGACCCCGCGACAGCGCGATTTGCGTGAATCGATCGCGCAGAGCGGCTACTTTGATTTCGGTGCCGTTGGCCAGGTCCAACGTATTCGCACCGATCTCGATCCCGGCCCGGGCCTGCGAATCGCTGCGCAGCGCTTCGCCCTCGTAGACCGGCTGGTTCACAGCGCCGTCCACCCAGCGGGTGTCGTCAGAAACCCGCAGGTCGACATTCCCCTCCACAAGGCTGACCCGGCCGATGCGCGCGGGCGGCACACTCGTTCGGGGCGGGGAGGGCGCGGCTTCCGCCGGCGGCTGCGGAGCTTCGGCGGGAATTGCGTGTGGCGCGAATGCTCCCGCAACTCCAACAACCACAAGGATGCAACAGATTTGCAGAGAGAAACGCATGGGTCTGACCCCCCCGGCGGCCCTGGAACAACGTTAGCATATAATTGCCATAGACAATCGACAAATTGCAGCGATCGTAGTTAACTCGCGAAGTCCAATGGATACATCAGTATAAAACAAGGCATTTGGACAATGTCTGTGTTACTGCCGGGCGATATTGCAATCGTGACGCTCGGCGCGGGCGGTGCTGCGCTCGGTGGACGGCTGCGGGCGTGCCTGCCGGGAGCGCGGCTGCACGGACCCGGCGCTTACCCCGGCGCGTGGGATGAGTGCTACACGCACGCGTCGCAGCACATTGCCCGACTATTCCAGGAAGGTCGGCCGGTCATCGGCCTGTGCGCCAGCGGCATCTTGATTCGCGCGGTGGCACCGTTGCTCGCCTCCAAGCAGGAGGAGCCGCCGCTGGTCGCGGTCGCCGAGGACGGTTCGGTGGCTGTGCCACTGATCGGCGGGCACCGGGGCGGCAATCTTATCGCCCGGGCTATCGCCGAAATCACCGGCGGGAGCGCCGCGATCACGACGGCAGGAGATCTGCGGCTCGCTCTCTCGCTGGACGAGCCGCCGCCAGGCTGGCGCATCGCCAATCCGCAGAAGGTGAAACCCGTGGCCGCGGCACTCCTCCGAGGCGAGCCGGTGTCATTGATTGAGGACGTAGCGGGCGGCGGGTGGTTGCACGGCGGGAGGATCGGGTGGGCGGATGGCGGGGAACAGCGTGTCATCGTCACTGACCGCGCGAGCAGTGCGGATGGCGCGGCATTGGTGTTCCACCCGCCGGTTCTGGCATTGGGCATCGGATGCGAGCGCGGCTGTTCAGGCAGCGAGATCGCAGCACTAGTGCGCTCGGCGCTCGCGGAGGCGGGTCTCGCGCCGGCGGCGATCGCCGTGGTGGTGTCGATCGAGCTGAAGGCCGGCGAAGCGGCAATTCACGCGCTCGCAGACGAACTCGGCGTGCCCGCACGGTTCTTCCCCGCCTCGCGCCTGCTCGCCGAGACGCCGCGGCTCTCCGAACGCTCCCAGACCGTATTTCGCGCGACCGGCTGCTGGGGCGTTGCCGAAGGTGCAGCACTCGCCGCCGCCGGCCCCGACGGCGTGCTCGTCTTGCCAAAGCGCAAGTCGCGGCATGCCACCTGCGCCCTCGCGCGGGCGGCGGCGCCGATCGCGGCGGACGCAATCGGGCGTGCGCGGGGCAAACTCGCAGTCATCGGAATTGGTCCGGGAAAGCCAGCCTGGCGTACCCCGGAGGCGAACGCTGCCCTGGCCCAGGCGAGCGATGTCGTGGGCTACGGCCTGTATCTCGATCTTCTCGGTCGTGACGTCGAAGGCAAGCGACGGCACACGACTCCAATCGGCGAGGAGGAAGCGCGGGTGCGCCTGGCTCTCGATCTCGCCGCGCAAGGCCGATCGGTGGCGCTCGTCTCGTCGGGAGACGCCGGAATCTACGGACTGGCACCGCTCGTCTTCGAGCTTGTCGATCGGGCCGCAAAACCCGAATGGCGCCGCGTCGAACTCCTGGTCTGTCCCGGGCTCTCCGCGTTGCAGGCGGCGGCAGCCCTCGCCGGGGCCCCGCTCGGCCACGATTTTTGCGCGATTTCGCTGTCGGACCTGATGACGCCGTGGGAGGCGATCTGTGCCCGTATAGAGGCGGCTGCTGCCGCCGATTTTATCATCGCCCTCTACAACCCGTGTTCGACGCGACGCCGGGCGCGCTTAGCCGAGGCCGCCGATATCCTGCGCAGACACCGCGCACCCCAAACCCCCGTCTTCATCGGCCGCAATCTCGGACGCGACGGCGAAGAGCGAAACCTGAGACAGCTCCGTGAACTGGCGGGTGCCGATATCGATATGCTGACGATCGTGCTGGTCGGCAGCCGCCGCACCCGACGCATCGACAGCGACCCGCCCTATCTCTACACGCCGCGCGGCTACCTCGACGGCGCTCGCCGGTGAGCGTGCACTTTATCGGCGCCGGACCTGGCGCGCCGGACCTGATCACCGTACGCGGCTTGCGGCTCGTCCAACAGTGCCCGGTCTGCCTCTACGCCGGTTCCCTGGTCCCGCGGGACATCCTGGGTGCCGCACCCCCCGGCGCAGAGGTGGTCGACACGGGCCCGCTGACGCTGGATGAGATAATGGCCCATCTCGTGGAAGCGCACCGGCGCGGGCTCGACGTCGCGCGCCTTCATTCCGGGGACCCCTCGCTCTACGGTGCGATCGCGGAACAGATGCGGCGGCTGCAAGCGCTCGGAATACCGTTCGATGTGACCCCTGGGGTACCGTCCTTCGCCGCCGCGGCGGCCTCTCTGCATCGCGAACTGACGCTGCCGGAAATCGCGCAGACGGTAATCCTGACGCGTACCGCGACACGCTCCTCGCCTATGCCCGATCACGAAGCACTCGAGCGGCTCGCCGCGATCGGCGCGACCCTGGCCATCCATTTGTCGATCGCCAACATCGCCGGCGTCGTGCGCACACTGATCCCCTATTACGGCGCTGATTGCCCGGCGGTTGTCGCTTATCGGGTCAGCTGGCCCGACGAACGGCTGATCTGCGGCGTCCTCGCAGACATCCGCGAAAGGGTGAAGAAAGCACGGATCACACGTACCGCACTGGTGCTGGTGGGCCGCGCGCTCGGGAGCCAGGCGGCGCCCGAGAGCCGGCTTTATGCGGCCGACCATCACCACCTGTTGCGGCCCCGGCGGCGGACACACGCCGCGGAGCCCTAATCTTCGCCCTCGGCTTAAGTCGCAGACGCTAAAGCCAAACTAAAACTAAAGCTGTGAAGTGAACGTGTAGGATCAACGGTATCGACTGCGAGCCGGCCGTGCTCGGTGGGTGGCGATTCTGATTATCAATCAACCGGTGACGGATCATGTCGTAGGATGAAGTCATGAACCTATATCTGAGGAGCTCTAAAATAAAAAGATTCTGGAATTCTTGCGAAGGTTAGGCGATTTTGCCTCAAAGGCTGCCAACCCAAGACAAATCCTTAATTTAATTTAAATTTGAATATCGCGGTGTCCGCTCCCGCAGTGCCGGAAGCTTCGCGGACAGACGGCCGTCGCTTTTATCAGGACCGCTTCGCGCTCTGAGCGCGCTTGATTGCCTGGACGACCGCAGGGCGATGGCTCTCGGCAGCCCATCCCGCTGCATCGCGACCGGTATAATCGGTCTTGCTGACACTGGCGCCCTTTGCGAGCAGGGACTGCACAATTTCGATATTGCCGCGATCGGCGGCGATCATCAGCGGCGTCATGCCGTCCCTGTTCTCGGGATCCACCGGAGCTCCGGCATCGAGCAGCAATTGAGCTACCTCGGCTTGATTGCGGTCGGCCGCCAGGTGCAACGGCGTGTTGCCGAGCTTATCCTTCGGATCGAGCCTGGCACTGGCTTTGATGAGGATCGCGACGATCGTGAGATTGCCGTTCATTGCCGCGTAATGCAGCGCGGTACGGGATTGGTCGTCAGCCTGATTGGGGTTAGCGCCCGCTGCAACGATCGATCTGACATGCGCGGAGTCGTTCTCCGCCGCCGCCCGGGCCGGATTGTCCCAATACTCGCCAAAGAGGCTCACATCGGCACGCAAGCCTGTCGCGCCCATCACGGCAAATAGCACAGCCAGCGCAACAAGCACGATCGGGCGAATCATGAAACCCTCTTTGCTTCATCGAAGAGATCAGCGCGAGCAAGCCATTCTAGCGCCTTTGCGACGCTGTCCACCGCCTCACCTGGCTCCATACGCGGGCGCTGCACCATCACGACAGGCAGACCCAGCTCGCGCGCCGCAACGATTTTTGCCTCCGTTGCAGCACCGCCGCTCGCCTTGCAGACGAGCACGTCGATGGCGTGGCGCGCAAAGAGGCGGCGCTCTTCGGCCAGACCGAAGGGCCCACGCCCGACGACGAGCCTGTAACTTCGCAAGGGCACGCCCCGGCGAGGCGGATCGATGAGCCGCACCAGAAAGTGGACCCCCGTCACGGCGCTGAAGCGGCCGATTTCGCTGGCGCCGACTGTGAGCCAGGCGCGCCTGCCCACGCGGCCCACGGTCGCGGCAGCTGCAGCCATATCCCCTACCTCGATCCAGCGGTCCATCGGATGACGCCGCCACGGAGGCCGCACCACCATCAGCCGGGGCACGCCCGCAACTTCGCATGCCAGACGCGCCGCGGCCGAAATGCGCGCCGCAAAAGGATGCGTCGCGTCAATCAGCCGGTCTATTCCGCACTCGGTCAGGTAGGCAGCAAGCCCGGATGTGCCGCCAAAGCCGCCGATACGGATTTCGCCCGGGATCGGCCCCGGCCGTTCGGTGCGCCCGGCCAACGAAGTCGTGACGTGCAGCCTGTCCCCAAAACGCGCCACCGCACCCTGCGCAAGTGCCGCCGCCTCCGCGGTGCCTCCCAGGATCAGGAGCCGCTCTGGGCTCACCCGCCGACCCGGGCCAGGAACTCGCCCCGGCGGTCGACAATCGCGACTTCGATCGCCGTCTTGCCGCACAATGTCGCGAGCGCCACTTCGCGCGCCCGCGCCGCGACTGCGCGGGCAAGCGCTTCCCGCCGGTCCCCGGCGAGGGCGAGAATCTCGGCAGCCCCTCCCGCCGACCGGGCGGGTTCCAAAGTCGCGTTTGCCGCGCCCAGATCGGCGAGCATTCCCGCGAGCGCCGCAACGTCCACCCGGCTCCTCGCCGAGTGGAGGTCGAGGTGACCGGCCGCAAGCTTGGCAAGCTTGGCAAAACCGCCGGCGATCGTCAGCCGCGTGACCGGATGGCGGCGCAGATATTTCAGCGTGCCGCCCACAAAATCACCCATATCGATCAGAGCGTGGTCGGGGAGGCGGTAGAGCCGCTGCACGGCGCGCTCCGATACGGCCCCTGTCGCTGCCGCAATGTGGTCGAGGCCGGCGGCGCGAGCGACGTCGATCCCGCGATGAATGGAGTGGATCCACGAGGCGCAGGAATAGGGAATGACGACACCGGTCGTGCCGAGGATCGAGAGCCCTCCGACGATCCCAAGCCGTCCATTCATCGTCTTTTCGGCAAGCCGTTCGCCCCCGGGGATCGAAATCGTCACCGTGACGTCGGGGGGTGGCGCGCCAATTTCCGCGGCCGCTTCAGTCAGCATCGCACGGATCAGCGCGCGCGGCCCCGGGTTGATCGCGGGCTCGCCGACCGCCAGCGGCAGCCCGGCGCGGGTGACGGTGCCGACACCCTCGCCGGCGGCGAAGCGGATCCCTGCCGCCGCGGCCGCCCAGGCGGTCTCGGCGATGACCACCGCGCCGTGCGTGACATCGGGGTCGTCGCCTGCGTCCTTCATCACGCCGGCGCGGGCGGTGGCTTCGCCGAGTTCTGCGAGCGCCAGCGGAAAGCTCGCAGTGCCGCCGCGCAGCAGACGAATCGCGACCGGGTCGGGGAAGCGACCCGCCAGCATCGCGCTGAAGGCCGCGCGCGCGGCAGCCGCCGCGCAGGCGCCGGTGGTCCAGCCTCGCCGCAGCGCCGTCCTCGCCTCGGGTGCCATAATCCGATCTTAGCAAAACCGGCGCGGATGACTACCTTGTGGCGTTGGTTCGCAAACCTGCAGGTCGCTCTTGATCGACAGCGCGCGTCTCGGTCTGCCCGAATTCGATCCCGGCAGCGTGTGGCTCGTCGGAGCGGGCCCGGGCGACCCGGGCCTTCTTTCCGCTTTGGCCCTGCACGCTCTCGCGCGGGCCGACGTCGTCGTCTACGACGCGCTCGTCGAGCCGCGCATCCTGCGCCTGGCCCGCCCCGGTGCGGCGCTCGACTACGCCGGCAAGCGCGGCGGCCGTCCCTCGCCACATCAGCCGGACATTTCGGCGCGGCTCGTCACGCTCGCCAAGGCCGGCAACCGGGTCCTGCGGCTGAAGGGCGGCGATCCCTGCGTCTTCGGCCGCGGCGGAGAAGAGGCGATGGCGCTGGCTTCGGCCGGGGTTCCGTTCCGGATCGTGCCAGGCGTCACGGCCGGGATCGGCGGGCTCGCCTACGCCGGGATCCCGGTGACCCATCGCGAAACCAATTCCGCCGTCCTGTTTCTGACCGGTCACAACAGCAACGGAGAGGTGCCCGGCGCACTCGACTGGAATGCGATCGCACGCGCTGCGCCGGTTCTCGTGCTTTACATGGCATCCCGGCACCTGCCCGACATCGTCGAACGGTTGCTCGATGCCGGTCGCCGTCGCGACGAGCCGATCGCCATCGTGAGCAAGGCGACGACGCCTGCTCAATCGGTGCTGACCTCCACACTGGCCGAAATCGTTAGCTCGCCGCCGGCAATCCCCGCCCCGGCGATCATCGTCATCGGCGAGGTCGTCCGGCTGCGCGCGGCGCTCGACCGGGCCCGCCCGCCGGAGCGGCAACAAAACCGTTCCCCGTGACCGGGCGCGGGTTGATCCTTGCCGCACCAGCCTCAGGAAGCGGCAAGACCGTAATTACCGCCGGTCTGGCGCGCTACCTACGGCAACGGGGTTTGCGCGTCGCGACCGCCAAAGCAGGGCCCGACTTCGTTGATCCCGGCTTTCACGCCGCCGCGACCGCCAATGCTTGCCTCAACCTCGACGTCTGGGGAATGCGCCGGGAGACCCTCGCCGGCCTCGTCACCGAACTCGAGGCTGCTGCCGAGATCGTACTCTGCGAGGGCGTAATGGGTCTCTTCGACGGCGCGGGGCCTGACGGCGAGACCGGCTCGACCGCCGAACTGGCGCGACTGACCGGCTGGCCCGTCTTGCTGATCGTCGATGTGCGCGGGCAAGGCGCCTCGCTTGCCGCTCTGCTGCGCGGCTTCCTCCTCCATCGGCCTGAAGTCCCGCTCGTCGGGGTGATCCTCAACCGGGTCTCCAGCGCCCGCCACGAAAATCTCTTGGCGCGCGCGGTGGCGCG
>JAFMSA010000653.1 GCA_017353855.1 Alphaproteobacteria bacterium | reverse complement strand
TTTTTTCCCTTAGCTCCCTTAGCTCCCTTAGCTCCCTTACTTGGCTCGCCCGGCGCCGGACCGTAAGCGCTGAGACTCTGGTCCTCAGGCGACAAGACCTGCGCTGCGGCAGCGTATCGAACCCGCTCTCCCGGCGGCAGATCGTTGGTGTCGTGACCAGAACCCGGAAATCCGCCAGCTTGTCGTGCCGCGGTGGTGGCAGAGCCAGCTTGTAGGCGATTCCCTCCCACATCTCGTCCGGGCCGGCGATTACGTCGGATGCGAGCGCGAGGTCGGCGGCGCTGCGCGCCATCGGACCGTTCGCTTCCATATCACCGCGTACCGGGTTCGGCGGTCTCTCCGGAGAGCCAGATCCACGCTGCGGTACGAGCTCAAGGCTGGGCTTGGGAGCGCACACGCCGCAGAAATGCGCGGGTGCCCGGAGCGAGCCGGCAATATCCGAGCCGAGTTCCAGTGGCACGAAACCCGCGGCGAGCGCCGCGGCCTAGCCGCCCGAAGAGCCGCCGGGCGTGCGCGAGGTGTCCCAAGGGTTGTTGGTGGGTTGGTGGCACCGTAGATGTCGTTGCAACTCTGCCAATCACCCAGCCCCTTGGGTACGTTCGTCTTACCAAGGATGATGGCGCCGGCGGCCTTGAGACGTTGCACGACGAGCCCATCGTAATCAGGCTTCCAGCCGTGGAATTTTGGATAGCCCCAGCACAGGTCGGCAGGCCCGCGACGTTGTATTGTTCCTTGACCGTCATCGGCAGCCCAAGCAGCGGACGGCGCTCGCCGCGACCCAGTGCGGTATCGGCATCGTCGGCCGCCTCGCGTGCGCAATCAAAGTCGCGCACCACAACGGCGTTGATCTTCGGTCCAGCGCTTCGATGCGGGCGATAGCGGCATCGACCAGTTCGCGGGCGGAGACTTCCCGGTTGGCAAGCGCCTGCACCAATCCTGAAGCGGGGCGGTAGGCCAGATAATCATCGCGCGTGCCGGCATCGTGCGAGCCGACTGTGCTCGCGACAGTGGTGGCGCCGATTGCCGCCGTAAAGGGGCGCCGACTAGGTGAAGTTTGCGTCGCGCACCCCCTCGCAGTATGCGTGCAAGATAGCAGAAACGAATGCCGATCCCGCTACAACATCCCGTGCGGTGCGGTCCCACCCGCCGCGCCGGCGCATCTTCTCGGACCCGGAACGCCCGGCGCTGGCGTCAGCCATACAAAGGCGGCCGGCCGTGCGGAATTGTTGACTTCTGCACTGTCCGGCGGGGGGGTGGTGAGCCGACCTTCGCCGAAGCTATGGTGAAAGGAGAGGTTGCTATTTGCACTTTATAGGAGCCGTGATGCTCGATACGGCTGGCGCTAGCGACGGAGCATCCAGGGTGGTACGGTCGGCCAATGCATCACCCGGTGGCTCTCAATTCGGTGCAGCTCCCGACCAAGCATTTCAATGAGCGGTTCTCGGAGGAGAACCTCGCCTTCTGAGTGCCGATTCTGATCGACTGTGCCAAGATCGAGGCTGGGCAGTGGGTTCTCGATATCGGCTGTGGAGCGGGTGGCTTTACACGTGCAATCGCAGACTTGACCTCGGCAGAGGTCACCGGGATCGACATTTCTGACCCATTCATCGAGTTCGCGCGCAATGCTCCGGAACCTAAGCGAGGTTCGGTCGCGCGCTGAATCACTGCCGGTCCCGGATGGCTCCTTCGACCGTGCCGTGCTATCTCTTGTGCCGCACCAGCTCGCGAATCCCAAGCTTGCGGTAGCGGATGCATTCCGTTCGCTTGCCGCCGACGGGCGTGTGGCCGTTCGGACCATCGCACCGGAGGATGTCGCCGCGCGCGTGCCGTATCGATGCTTCCCCTCGATGTCGGCCGTGGATACCGACCGAATGCCGCCTCTCAATGAGGTCGAAGGATGGCTGAAAGATGCAGGCTTCGTCGTTACTGGTTCTACGCGGCAAGAATTTGCACCTGATCGACGAAGAGCGCACGCTGGCTGGTCGAGTTTAACGGACGCCACTCATTCATTCCTGAACAGGAGCGCGATGCTGGCTTGCGCCTCGTGCGCGCGGAGGCGAAAGCAAACGCCGCAGTTGGATCGACCCGCGTCCAACGTCTTTCATCGTTGCCTCTAAAACGGATTTGCTGCGAAATTGTTAACTTCTGCACCGTCCGATTTGGATGGACGCTGCCTCCCGCTTGCTGGTCGGATCACGTCCTTCTTTGCTAGACGGATCTTAGGAGCACGCCTATGCGCTCTACTTTCGAGATGCCTCTGCTCGCGGCCTCTCCATCGTGGCGTCCCAACCCTGGGTGCAGTCTTGTAATCCAGGGCGACGTCGGCTGGCGGGCACCTACCCGGTCAGCGGCGCCAAAAATGCAGTGCTGCCACTGATGATCTCGGCCTTGTTGACCCCGCACCTCGCCACCCTGCACAACTTGCCTGCGAATCTGGATGTGGCGGTGCTGCCGAACCTACTGCAGCGTCTCGGGGTCGGTCTGAGTTGGTCGATTGGGTGCGCCGGCCTCTCGGTGACGCTGTGCTCTGACCAAGTGTACCCGACGCGCGTCTACGATGAACTCGTGGGCCGGATGCGGGCGTCCATACTGTTGCTGGGCGCGCTGCTGGCCCGCTGCGGAGAGGCCAGCATGCCCATCCCCGTGGAGATGAGATCGGGTTGCGCGGCATCGGCTTCCACGTTGCGGGCCTGCGTTCAATGGGTGCTGAGGTGGACCTGGCTGGGGGCGTGATCCATGCCAAGGCGGCCCCATGGCCTGCGCGGTGCCGAGATCGCGCTTCCGCAGCCCTCAGTCGGTGTGACGGAGAATCTGCTGCTGGCTGGTATGCTGGCCAGCGGCCGGACCATTATCTTCAACGCGGCACGCG
Source organism: Alphaproteobacteria bacterium (assembly GCA_017353855.1). Lineage (GTDB taxonomy): Bacteria > Pseudomonadota > Alphaproteobacteria > ATCC43930 > CGMCC-115725 > AP-15. Next base: position 270 of record JAFMSA010000653.1, on the reverse strand, counting down.
AGCCCGAAATTGTCGACTTGATACAGTGTCTGACAGCAATGGGCGCCCGCGTCACCGGCCGGGGGACAGACGTGCTTACTATCGAGAGCAAATCCGTGACCGGTGCCGTGCACACGGTCATGTCGGATCGCATCGAACTTGGTACGGTGGCCTGCGCCGCAGCTGTGACGGATGGAGAGGTGCTTCTAACGCGTGCTCGCAAGGACTTGCTCGGCGCGGCCGCGAGCACGCTCACCGAAGCGGGGGTGGTGTTGGAGCAAGTCGATAACG
>JAFMSA010000652.1 GCA_017353855.1 Alphaproteobacteria bacterium | reverse complement strand
AACACGAGGCCTATTCGACGAGGCGCAAGGGTCGGCCATCCCACCAGGGTACAGCGACCGGTTTGTCGAAGAGCCCGGAGGCAAGGACGATCGGCAGATGGGCGCGGCGATGGAAGCGCACCGTGACCTCGTCGTGTGTGATCGTGACATTTGCGGGCATGTCGATCAGATCGCGAAAGATTTGCCGCGCCTGAGCATCATCATAACCGCGCATGCGCCGGGCCATCAGGCGATAGAGACCGCTGGCGAGGACGAGCAAGGCCATGTCGAAATCGACTTTGAACCCAACCGAGGAGGACAAGGCATCGCTGTGAAAGAAGCGCACGGCATCGGCGAGGGCATTTTCGATGAGCATGCGTTTGGCGTAGCGGACGACCAGTTGCCGGGCGGTGGCGCGGGTGTCGTTGGTGAGCAGGATGGTTGGCTCGTCATGGCCGAGATCCTTGATGAAGAACTGGCGGTAGCGACGCTTACGGGGCTGGACCTTCTGTTCAAAGACGCGTGGCGTGCGGTATTTGCGCTGCGGCAGGTCGAGCGTGATCTGGCGCCATGCCGAGGCGGGGAGCTGGGCGATCTCGGCGCGCAGGCTGGGCGAACGCCGCCGCAGGGTAATAAAGGTGATCTGCGCCTCGTCGAGGCGGTCGAGCCCGTCATAGGTGGTTAGCTTCGAGTCGAAGACGAGGTGCTGCGGCGGAGTGCCGTGCTGCCGGGTCCAGAACTCGATGAAGCGGAAGATCTCCTCCGCTTCCTCGCCCTTGCGGATGTCGGCATTCGAATAGCAGAAGACCAGGCTGTCGGCGTCCTGCGCGAGAAACGTCAGAATGCTGGGCTGGCGGCGACTGCGCCGCGGCAGATAGTGCGATTGCACGAGCGGGTGCTCGCCGAAGAACGGCACGGAATGAAAATCGAGATTAAGCGAGTGGCCAGGGAGCAGCGTTTCGCCGACCAGCTTGTCGTGCCAGGCGGCGAGCAGAAGCGAGACTTTATCGGGGGTGATCCGAGAAGAGTACTCGGAGAGGAAGCTCTTCTTGGGCATCGCATTGAGGCCGCAGAACAGTCCCAGCCCTTCGTCGGCGACCAGTGCCATAACGTGGCTCTTGCGCTCGATCGCCCAGAGTTTGAGGGCCAGTGAGGCGCGCAGCGCGTGCCCGGCCGGGATCATGCCGGAGCCGGGGAGTTTGGCGCTCTCCGCCAAAGCGTCGCTGTCGAGACGGACGAGATCGGCGATAAACAGGAACAGCCCTCCAACGCGGGTGGAAAATTCGCGCGGGGTGAGGACAAAGCTGCGCACGTCGGCCACCGGCTCAGTGGTGGGACCAAGGCGGGCGGGACGTTCATCGTCGAGGCGCCGCGGCAGCGGCGCGAAGCCCTCTTGAACCAAAACCTCACGCACCGCGGTAACACTGAGGGCGATACCCTGCTCGTTGAGGGCCTGAGCGATCTCGTAGACCGAGTAGTTGCGTTTGCGCAGCGCGATGATGTGTTCGCGGGCGCGGCTCTTCTTTGGCTGTGTTTGCGGACCCGGACGCCCCTCGGCGAAGAATTCCGGCAACTGATCGCGGCGAAAGGCGTGGCACAGCACGCGGAAGGCCCCGGGGGTGTAGCCAAACCGCCGTGCAGCCTCGAGCGAGGAGAGTTCGTCCAGGAAATAGGCCCGCAAGGCCTCGTATTGGCGCTGGCGGGGAACGGCCGGTTCGCCGAAGAAGCGGCGGCATTCCGTTAGGCTTTTTGGTGTGCTGCCATTCATGACTGCACGGTGCCAAAATCAATATATGGTGTCAAGCTGAACCCCGGCGCCCCAGGGCTGCCGCGCTTTAAAACCAGTTATGTCAATAACTTAGAGAGCAAGCCGTGGCGCCGGGCAGCAATCGGGACCACAGCGGGTTGGCATGAACGACTGTCGAATCGGCCTATAAGAACACTTAACTTGATAACGCCGTGGCTCGATCGATTAGTTATCTAGCCTATGTCACTGGTATCGGCGTTAGCTCGATTCTATTCCGTGGAATTCCAGGCTAGTGGCGTTCCTGGCAGACAGTCATCGCACGCCCGCCGCACGCGGGTGGTTGTAGCTTTCGACCCCTGTACCGCGGTACAGGATCTTAGCGTTGCGCCCCGTGATCGTGTGGTGCAGCGCCAGCATCTCGGCGTCCATGTCTCTATACGGCCGCTGTTCAAGCTTGAAATGGCTGTAGCGGTCCTCGCCGCTCACCAGGGTGGCGCTATCTTCCCCGACGAGTTGGCGTACGTGAGTCGGGATGTAGCGGATCGCGAAACCGATGCGGCGGTCGCTCGAGCTGTTGGGGAGGCGTACATGGTGCAGGGACATCTCGCCGGGTTCGAGGTCAAGCCGCACGGCTTTCGACCGATCCACCTCGACCGCGACTTCCTGGCCGCGAGTCAAGAGGTTGTGTTTGGCGAACGTATCGTGATGCGGAATCTGGTCGAGTTTGTGAGTGCCCGGGATTATCTCCATTGCCCCGTTCTCGGCATTGGCTGGCGTCAAGGCAACCCAGGCAGTGACCACATCGGCCTTGCTTAACCCCCAATAGGTCGAATCCTGGTGCCAGGAAACGAAAGCGGGGTTGCTCTTTTCCTTGATAAAGAAATTCGTTGTCCAGCACAAAAGGTCGGGCCCGTATAGGTCTTCGACCGTCGAGGATGTGCGGGCCGCGGACGAGATCGGCGAGCCACGTAAAGAGCAGATGCGCCTTGTGCCGCAAATGGCCGCTCAGCAGTCCGCCGCTCTCATTCTCGAAGCGTCCCAGGCGCCGGCGGCAATCAAGCGCCTCTGCGGCCGGCATGACGCGGACCGGCGAGACAAACCCCTGTTCCCGGAACTGATCGATTTGTACTTGTGCAGGGTTTTCGCATTGGCACGATGACTCCGATGCCACCCTATATCAGAAAAGCGCTGGACGGCGCCAGCCAGACAAGACAGATTTTTACAGCACTTGAGGAAGGGGAGGGACTACATTCTCAGGGCACCAGCTGACCTACCCCGCGACGGCTAACCGGCAATCCGGGCGTCTGATGGGATCGCCAGGGTCGACTGCGGTGTCTGGAAGACGGGCAACGGGGACGAGCCAAGCGTTCGGATACAAGGCCGCGCAATGCGTACTGTGCTCTTGCGAGATCGC
>JAFMSA010000651.1 GCA_017353855.1 Alphaproteobacteria bacterium | reverse complement strand
GGGCATTGCTGCATCACTTCGGTTCCGCCCGGGCAGTCGCCCGCGCGGGACTGGGCGAGCTGGAGCGCGTAGCCGGCATAAGCAAAACTGTCGCAAAAAAGGTTTATGATCACTTTCACGCGAATGGCTAGTTATCAACCCGACATTCTGAGCGGAAATTGCGCTTGCGGCTCCGTTGCGCAATAATTCGAGCGATGCGCCGATCCGTGCTCCACCGAGACTCACCCTCGAACGTGCCACGATGAAGCAGCGGCTCGAGATCAGGCGGCCTCGCAAAGCCCCTTCTGGCGCACCGCCCGGTGCCACGGCGGGCCGTCGAGCCGGCCCGCGCAAGAGCCTCCCCGGCGGCCAGCCTTCCGCATGGATCAGCTGTGCAGGCAGGCGCAGCCGGCCCTCGGCCGCACCCGCAGGACCGGAAGTGCCCCGCGCATCGCCGCCGGCAAACGGGTGGTCTGCAAAGAGGCCGCCATCCTTCACCAGTCGCTGTCGCATTCGGCCGCCGCCGCTTCGATTTTGCCATTCGCCCTTCGCTGCGGCGTCCCGGAGGGTGCATCCCGATTGCGGCCAAACGCGCCGCCCGCATCAGCAACGGCTGCCGGATCCCGGCGCCTCGGCTGGCCCGAGGCGGCGCGTTCCCCCGAGAACGTGCCCGTCGAGCGAGACGAAATCCCGCAGGAAAGCGGCGCGAGCCACGCGCTGTCCTCGACATCCACACCGCGAAGCTGGCGGCACCCGGCCCGGCGAGATCGCGGCGATGAATTGCGCGCCATACGCGATCACTTGCGCAGCCGTCATGCGCTCTCCGGGCGCGGGCGCGGCGCCGGCATCGATCGCGATCACGCTATCCGCCGGTTGCGGGGGAATTATCGCGGGATCGCCTGCGCAGCGACCAGCAGCACTGCGGATGTCGTCGATCGCCAACGGAGCAAACCGCGGCGGCTGCGCGGACAGGCCGGTGCGATGCGAGGCCTTGAAATCTCATGATTTGATTTTGCTCAGACAATACGACGCCGATTCGCCGTTCTTGCTCTTTTAACCGGAGTGATGTGTGCCGCTCACCAGCTTGCCTAACTTGCTGACGTTGTCGCGGATTCTCGCGATCCCACTGGTGATCGCGACATTTTACGTGCCGGGAGACTATGCGCGCTGGTTTGCGTGCCTGCTCTTCTCAGTGGCGGGAATAACAGACTGGCTCGACGGGCACATGGCGAGGCGCTGGGAGCAGCAGTCGGAAATCGGCCGCTTTCTCGACCCGATCGCCGATAAGCTGTTGGTTTCGGCTACGCTGTTCATGCTGACCGCCTTTGGCCGCCTGTCGGCGCAGGCGGTGCTCCCGGCACTGGTGATCCTGTGCCGCGAAATCCTCGTCTCTGGATTGCGCGAATACCTCGCGGAGCTGCGGGTCGGCATGCCGGTGTCACGGCTGGCCAAGTGGAAAACGCTCATACAGATGATCGCGATCGGCGTGCTGATCGTCGGCGATGCGGGCCCTGGATTTGTGCCGGTGGCGGCGATTGGAGAATCGCTCTTGTGGGTTGCCGCGCTGCTGACCCTCGTGACCGGCTACGACTATCTGCAGGCGGGCCTTCGCCACATGGCCCAGCCGCGGCGGGCGCCGACGATCGATAGACGCAAATCCGAACATTTGGCATAGCAGCACCTCATTGCGACGGCTCCGCTCACGCCCCAAGTGAGGGGTTAAGGACAGGCAAAATGCGAATCTTCGGCCTCGCCGGCTGGAGCGGCAGCGGCAAGACGACGTTGATGACCGCGCTCATTCCGGAATTCGTCGCACGCGGGGTTAGCGTGTCCACCGTCAAGCACGCACATCATGCGTTCGACATCGATCAACCGGGCAAGGATTCCTGGCAGCACCGGCAGGCGGGAGCCAGTGAAGTAATGATTGCCTCGGATCGTCGCTGGGCTCTGATGCACGAGCTACGAGGGGCGCAGGAGCCGTCGCTCGAGGAGCTTGTGAGACAAATGAGCCCGGTCGATCTCGTGCTCGTCGAGGGCTTCAAGCGGCATGCCCATCCGAAAATCGAGGTCTATCGTCATTCGCTCGCCAAGCCCTTACTGCATCCCGAGGATCCTTTTGTCGTTGCGATCGCGTCGGAGGCGAGACTGCCGGAATTCTCGGTGCCGTGGCTGGGGTTGTCCGATGCGGGGGCGATCGCGAGCTTTATTCTCGATTACGGTGAAGGGGTCGCCGCGTGACCCAGTTGAGTGAGGATTGCTTCGCATTTGGCGGCGAGTTGCTGAATGTCGATGCGGCTCTGGCTCTCATAGAGGAGCGCGTCAGTGCGGTGGTCGACGCGGTCGGGGTGCCGACCGAAAACGCGCGGGGCCGGATTCTGGCGCGGGATGTCGTCGCAAGGATGAGCCTCCCTCCCCACGCCAATAGCGCTGTGGACGGATACGCGTTCGCTCACGCCGACCTCACGCCTGACCGGGAAACCCTTTTGCCAGTTTGCGGCAGCGTGGCGGCGGGCCACCCGCTTGGCCGCGCCGCCGTCCGCGGCGAGGCAGTGCGGATCTTCACCGGGGCGCCAATGCCGGAAGGCATGGATACCGTGATGATGCAGGAGGACTGCGTCATCGAGCAGGGGCAGGTCCGGCTGAAGCCGGGGATCAGAAAAGGGGCGAACCGGCGCCATGCCGGAGAGGATGTCGCCAAGGGCGCGACCGCGCTTGCGGCAGGGCGTCGGCTGTCTCCGGCGGATCTGGGTCTTGCCGCCGCGCTGGGTTGTCGTGAGCTTGCGGTCTTCCGCCCGCTCCGTGTGGCGCTGTTGTCAACCGGTGACGAGGTCCGCGAGCCCGGGCCGGCGCTCCCCCCCGGCTGCGTGTACGACGCCAACCGCTTCATGCTGGCAGCGCTGCTGGCCGGGTTGGGGTGTGAGGTCACGGATTTCGGCATCCGTCCCGATCGGGAGTCGGCGCTCGCCGACACCCTCGTCGCCGCCAGCGACGGGCATGATCTGATCGTCACATCAGGCGGGGTGTCGACCGGCGAGGAAGATCATGTCAAGCCGGCCATCGAACGGCTGGGCCGCCTGCATTTCTGGCGGCTTGCGATCAAGCCGGGGCGCCCCGTGGCCCTCGGCCGGATCGGCGGCATCCCCCTGATCGGGCTGCCGGGAAATCC
>JAFMSA010000117.1 GCA_017353855.1 Alphaproteobacteria bacterium | reverse complement strand
CAATCGATGTAGCGCCCGGCACCGTCACAGTGAAGCCCGGCGGCAAGGTCCAGGTCACTGTAAAGATGGCCGAGGAATTCGAGGGCAAGTTCATGTTGAAGGCCCTGAACCCTGTGACGATGGCGCAGTACGCTTCGCTTGACCTGGAGACCGACTATGCAGTCTGAGTTTGTGATGGACAGCCTCGACTCCAAGCTTAACGAAGTCTTTGACGGCAAAGTCGTACGCAAGGACCTTCTGCACCGGATCAAGATAGGCACCAACGTCCCGACCTTTGTCCTGGAGTTCCTGCTCGCCCGCTACTGCGCGAGCAACGACCCGGCCGAGATCAACGCGGGTATGGAGGCCGTCCTGGCCACGCTGCAGGAGAACTATGTCCGCCCTGACGAGGCTAATGCGGCCCAATCCCGGGTGACCATAAAGGGGAAGCACAAGTTCATCGATAAGGTGCACGTCCGCTATGTCGAAAAAGAGAAGAGGCATTGGGCGGCGCTTGAAAACTTTGCGTCCCAGCGCATCGCCATCGGCGAGAAGTTCTACAGGGACGACGACCGTCTGCTCGAGGGCGGCATCTGGGCCGAAGTGGTGATTGCCCACAATGACATCGATGCCGACGCTTACGGCGTGGTACGTCGAGGATATGCGGCCGATGGCAACGGTGCGGCATCCACTGGCTCGCTTGCATCGGGCCAGTCTCGCAGAACTGCAGCCAGATTTCGGCGCTCGAGGTGTCGAATAGCGGCTTGAAGCCTGGCTCGGTGAGCTAGCTATGAGTTCGGCCCCGGTTTGCGGACGAATCTTTTCGAATTCAGGTTCCGCCAGACGGGAACGATCAATAGTCAGCCGGACGCCACGCGACGTAGAGTCTGCTGTTCGAAGTTCCTCTTCTCGTATCCCTCCGCTGGATGACCGAATCGCCTGGCGCTCCGAAGCGCTCGTAAGCTGAAGTGATTGGGCCGAGATACTGGCCCGGTTGTCTTTGGAGCCAGCATGTCGATTCCCCCCTTGTTGCATCATCGCGCGGAGCCCGCCGTCGAATGGGATCTTGGGCAGGCTGACGGGCGGGACGTGAGTTGGCTGCCGTGCTCCGCGGTGCAGGCGCGTCAGCTCGACCAGCCGCTCGAACATCAGGCCGGTGAAGTGAAATCGGACGCTGGCCCGCTCGGGATCACACTTCCTTTTTTGCAAATCGGAGCCGGCGGCACCACGCAAGCATTGCTCTCTTTCCGGTCGCCCCGGAAACGACGCTCGATTGTGATGTGACCGAATGCGGCGAGACGATGCGTGATTTTCCCGGCCCAGCTCGGCTTGAGCCCGTGCGCATCAGCAATCTCGGTACGAGACATGACGATTCGCGATGCGCCGTCGGGCGTTTCGAGCAACAGCGACAACACCGAAGCGTCGCAGTGTGGGATACGAAATACACGGATGAGATAGCAATACAGCGCCACAACCATCGCGTCGGGGCAGGCCAAACGCTTACGTTCATCCAGCCTTTCAGCATTTATCTCGACTGGCTGCCGTTCGTGTTCCGCACCGATATCGCCGCCACCGAACAGGAGCCGATGCCCGTGGCCATGCTCGGGCTCTTACAGGCCGCCTCTTGGACGCGTTATGTGCGTGCCTCTGTGGTAGCGCTAGCGGTGATCCGCCGCGACTATGTCACGATCGCCCGCGCGAAGCGCTTGCCCGGAGCGTATCGTCGTGGTCAAGCACGTCGTCCGCAATGTCCTTGATGACCCTCGTCGCATTGCAGAACGGCCCTGTCCGGCGGCGCCATCGTCACTGAGCATATATTTCGCATCTCCGGCATCGGGCCGCTGCTGATTCAGCTGACTGCCTAAAACGCCCGCAAATCTCGAGGAACTGAAATTGGCCCTGTGTGGCTGCAGATAACCAGTTGACAGCAAAGCCCCTAGCAGCCGCGTGCCGCCTCCATCTCGCGGCGCAGGCGCTCGGTCCTGGCCGCATCGACCTCACCCGACGCCAGCAGCACGACGCCATATTCCTCCTGCGCGGCTGCCGCCGAAACGACGCCGTCGGCAACATCGTCGCGCACCAATGCGGGATTGCGGCGCAGCGGATCGCCGTAGCCGCCGCCGGCCGGGCCGATGCAGACAAAGCGATCGCCTGCCTCTACGTGCATATGCGGCACTTTCGACGGCAGCGGCTGGGCGGAGCCGTCGCGGCGCAGGAAATGCAATTCGGCGGGTCGTCCCTGAGCACCGCCGGAAAACGCCCAGGGCGCGAATTCATGCCCGTCGGCCTCGACCGAAGCCCCGCCGTCGACGAGGTACTCGAACTCGCGCACCGAACCCAGTCCGCCGCGCCACTCGCCAGCGCCGCAAGCTTTCTCGCGCAGCTCGTAACGGCTCACGCGCAGCGGCAAGTGAGTCTCGATGTCCTCAATCGGGTTATTGCGCGTGTTGGCATATAGCGTATCTACCGCATCCATGCCGTCGGTGCCGTTGCGCCCGCCATAGCTGCCCTCGAAAATCTCCATATGCACCCAATGGCCGATTTCGCGCATACCCGAAAACGCGATGACCTTAAGGTTGCCGATGCCCGCCGAGACCTGACCCGGAACCGCCTGGGCCAGAGCCTTCATCACCGTATCGGCAACAGCGTTACCGGTGCAGAACCGGGCGATCGTCGGCGCCGGAAATACGGGATTGGCGAGCGTACCTGGCGGCGCAGTGATCTTGATCGGTCGCAGCAGCCCGTCATTGACCGGAATATGCCCGCGCACCGCGGTATCGAGCAGGACCGACCGGATGGTCAGCCAAACGGCGACATCGACGGTGCCTTCGAACGGCATGTTGATGGGCCGGTCGGGCACTTGCGGCGCCGTGCCGGTCAGATCGACCTTGATCTCGTCGCCTTTCACCTTGACCGTCGCAACGATCGGCAGATGGCGTTTGGTCGGGTCGGGGCTGTCGGCGAAGCCGTCGATCCTGGTTTCGGCGCGGTATTCGCCGTCCGGCAAGGCGGTGATCGCCTGGCGCATCAGGCGCTCGGCGTAGTCCATCACCGCACCGCAGGCGGCCCTGAAACGACGGTAGCCGTGCCGCACGATCAGCGCGGCGAGGCGCTCGGCACCGATGCGCGCGGCGGCGATCTGCGCCTCCATGTCGCCGACAACGAGGTCGGAAACGCGGATGTTGTCGCGCAATAGTTGCCACACCGCATCGTTGCGCGCGCCACGGTCGTAGACCTTGATCGCCTTGAATTGCAGCCCCTCGGCAAAAGCGTCGATCGCGTCGACGATCCCGCAACTGCCCGGGCTCAGCGCGCCGATATCGAGGTGATGCGCAGTGGTTGCGGCGAAGGCGACGAGGTTGCCGTCATGGAATACCGGCACCGCGAACCCGACATCGGGGCCGTGGCTAGCGCCGGCATAGGCGTCGTTGTGCATAATCACATCGCCCGGCCGCACGCCGTCGCCACGGGCCGCCAACGTCTTCAGGATGCCGCGCACGTAACCCGGGATCGGTCCCGATTGAAGCGGGGTTGATTGCGCCGATTCCGCAAGACCCCGACCTTCGGCATCGACGAGCGCGGCGCCAAAATCTTCCGACTCGCGGATGATCGACGAATACGACATCCGCATCAGCTTGTGGCCCATCTCGACCGCGATATTTTCGAGCGCGCCCTGAATGACGCTCGCGGTGATGCTGTCGATGGTCTCGGGCATGGGTTAAGTCTCCGGCCGCAGGATCAGATTGCCGCCGCGATCGGCACGCAGCGTGATGCCGGGCGGCACGACGGTTGTCGAATCGGTCTGCAGCACGATCGCCGGCCCCGAAACAGGCTCGTCGCGCGGGAGCGCTTCGCGCCGATAAAACGGCGTCGCCAACGTTTCGAGCCGGTCGCCGAGTCGGAATGCGCAGGGCGCGGTCTTGAGGAGCGCCGCGGCGAGGCTGCCGTCTTCGGCCGAGCGGGGTGCAGCGATTTTGGCCATCCGCCCGATCCCGGTGACGCGGATGTTGACGATCTCGATCGGGCTGTCGGGAAAGACGTGGCCGTATTCGGCGCGATGCAGGCTCTCGAACCGCTCGCACACCGCAGTAAGTGCCGCCTTGTCAAGGGATGCAGCGGGAAACGGAACGCGCAGCTCGTACCCCTGGCCCAGATAGCGTAAATCACCGGCGCGCTCGAACGCGGTGTCGCGGGGGGCGACGCCGTCCGCAGCGAGCTGGCGCGCCAGCTCGTCCCGCATCGCCGCGAAATCGCCGTTGAGCCGATCGAGATCGATCCCGGCGCCGATCTGGAATTCGGTGCGCACGGCATCGTATTTGAGATCGGTCGTCAACAGACCAACCGCGGAGGTAATGCCGGGATAGGCCGGGATGACCACCTCGGGAATGCCGAGCGCGCGCGCCACTTCCGCGCCGTGAAGCGGCCCAGCGCCGCCGAATGCCACGAGCACGAAATCGCGCGGGTCGAGGCCTTTCTGCACGGTGCGGCTGCTGATTGCGTTTGCCATATTGGCGTTGACGATCGTGAGGATGCCCTCGGCTGCCGCTTCAAGCGACAGGCCGAGACGGCCGGCGAGCGCGCCGACGACGCAGCGCGACGCATCGACGTCGAGCGCCATCGCGCCGCCGAGAAAATTGTCGGGATCGAGCCGCCCGAGGATCAGGTTCGCGTCGGTGACTGTCGGCTCGCGACCACCCCTGCCGTAGGCCGCCGGCCCGGGATCGGCCCCCGCGCTCCGGGGCCCGACGCGAAACGCGCCACCCTCGTCTATATAGGCGATCGATCCGCCGCCGGCACCGATTGTATGGATGTCGATCATCGGCGCCAGCAGCGGAAAGCCACCGATCCAGGTGTCGCGCGCGGTGGCCTCGGCAAAGCGCCCGTCGACGGCGATGCCGATATCGGCCGAAGTACCCCCGACATCGAAGGTGATTAGGTCGCGGCGGTCGGAGAGCCCGCCCGACCAGGCGCCGCCGAGCACCCCCGCCGCCGGGCCCGACAAGAGCGTCAGCACGGGGCTCTTGGCCACCGTCGACGCGGTGGCCACCCCGCCGTTCGAGCACATGACGTGAAGATCGGCGGCCAACCCAGCCTCGCCCAGCCCGCGGTCCAACCGCTCGACATAGGCTTTGAGCCGGGGACCGACGAAGGCGTTGAGCAGAGCGGTCGTAAACCGCTCGAACTCGCGAAACTGCGGCGACACACCCGCCGAAGTGCAGATAAAGGCTTCCGGCCATTCCTCGCGCACCAGCTCCGCAGCGCGCATCTCATGCGCCGGGTTGAGGTAGGAAAAGAGGAAGCACACCGCGACCGCCTCGACTCCCGCGTCGCGCAACGCCCGGGCTGCTTCGCGCACCGCCGCCTCGTCAAGCGGCACCAACTCCTCACCGCGCGGCGGTACGACCCGCTCGGCGACGGTGAGGCGATGGCGGCGTCGCGCCAGCGGTCGGTTCTGCCACGGCACTTCCTGACGGATCGAGTAATGCTGCGGCCTCTGGTGACGGCCGATATGGACGATGTCGCGATAGCCCTTGGTGGTGATCAATCCGGTCACTGTGCCATTGTGTTCGAGCACGGCGTTCGTGCCGATCGTCGTGCCGTGCAATACGTGATCGATTGCATCGCGGGCCAGGCCGTGCCGGGCGCAGAGTTCGGTGATCCCGGCGATGACACCACGCGCCGGGTCGTCGGGGGTCGTCGGGACCTTGTGGATCAGGTTTTGCCGGGTGTCCGTGTCGGCGAACACGATATCGGTAAACGTGCCGCCGACATCGACACCGACCAGTTGCATCGCCGCCTCCGGACGCCGCCGTTAGACCGCGCGGCCGGCGTCGGAACCGTACCGGGCCCGCCGCCGCCGCGCCCATAACACCGCCGCCAGGCAGGTGCCGATCACCGCGAGCGAAAGCCCAGTCGTCGCCGCGCCCAGAGCGTAGATCACCGGTGTCGTCGCATTGGTCTGCATCGCCTGTAATTCGAGTGGCAGCGTGTTCAGCGCGCCGACCGATTGCGATGTCCGCGCGATCTCGTCATAGGACAGCGTGAACCCGAACAACGCCACACCGACGAGGCTCGGCAAAACAATCGGCACGACGACATGGCGGATCGTCTGACAGCCGCTGGCACCCTGGTCGCGGGCCGCTTCCTCGTAGGCCGGGTCGAAGCGGTTGAATACCGCGAACATGATCAGAAGTCCGAACGGCAGCGTCCAGGTCAGATGAGCGCCCAGGGCCGAGCTGTACCAATGACGCTCGATGCCCAAGAGCTCGAACAGCGCGCCGATGCCGAGGCTGACGACGATCGAGGGCATCACCAGGCTGGCGATCGCCAGATACAACAAGAGGCTCGCGCCGCGAAACCGTCGGCGAAACCCGAGCCCGGCGAGGAACGAGAACACGACAGTACAGATCGTCACCGCCAGTCCGAGCGCCGCCGAGCGGTCGAACGAGCCCCGTATGTCGCCGATCGATTGCGGTTCGAACAATTCCGCGAACCAATGCAGCGACACGCCGTTCATCGGAAACACGAGGCCGCCATTCGGCCCCTGGAAGGCCAGGACCACGATGGTCAAGATCGGCCCGTACATGAAGGCGATGAACAGTGCGAGTAGCAGCGCCAGCGCCCAAAAAATCGGCGGCCTGCGGCGCTCGCCCACTCACAACTCCTTGCGGATGTCGACCGCGCGCATCAACAGGGCGATCATGACGATTACCGCGACCAGCAGTACCATCGCGTCGGCAGCCGCGGGCGGAAATTGCAGGTAGGAGAGCTGGGTCGCGATCTGCTTGCCGACCGAGGCGACCTGACCGCCGCCGAGCACGTCGACGGTGACGAAATCGCCCATCACCATCGCAATGACGAAGATCGATCCGATCGCGACCCCGGTCTTCGACAGCGGCAGGATCACGGTGCGCATGACCTGCGAGGTACGGGCGCCCGCGTCGACCGCGGCCTCGATCAGGGACCGGTCGATGCGCATCATCGAATTGAAGATCGGCACGATCATCACCAGCGTGTAGAGGTGGACATAGCCCATGATCACGCTGAACGGTGAATAGAGCAGCCATTCCTGCGGCTTTGAGGCGAGATGCAGACTGATCAGCAGTTGGTTGACGAGGCCGTTGCGACCAAGCAGCGGGATCCACGCGATCATGCGGATAATGATTGAGGTCCAGAACGGGATCGAGCAGCCCAACAGGAGCACCATCTGCCAGGTCGCGCTGCGCACCTGAAAGGCCAGGAAATAGGCGATCAGAAATCCGAGCGTCACGGTGATGGCCCAGGTGATCGCGCAGAACTCGACCGTCATCAGATAGGTTCGGTAGGTCACGTCCTCGGAGAAGACCTCGCGGTAGTTTTCCAGCGAGAAAGCAGGAATGAGCAGCTGATAGGTCTCGTAGTCGAAGAAGCTGACGACGACCACGAGCACGATCGGCACTGCGAAAAACACGACGAACACCGCCGATAACGGCAGCGCCTGGAGGTAGGGGACGGCCCTGGCAAGACGGTTCATTTCATCGAGCCGCTAGCCCCTCACCCTCCCGCCTCTCCCTCTCCGCGCGAGCGGTGCGCGAGCGAGAGAGGGAAGGGGGGGAACAACCGCCGCGCCGGGCGTCACGCGGCGATGAACTCGTTCCATTTGCGGACCATGTAGCGGTCTTGGTCCATCACTGTGTTCCACACGGCGACATGACCTATGCGCTCATAGAACGAGCCGCCATCGCGTACCGCGCCGGCTTTCTCGATCTTTTCGCCGGTCGGGCTGACGATGTCGCTGTTTGCCGGCTTGCCCTCCATCCAGTAGTCCCATTCGTCGGCGGTCATGAACTTCTTCGCCGTATCCAGCACCGCGGTGTAATAGCCTTGCCGGTTGAGGAAGGCGCCAACCCAGCCCGACAGATACCAATTGATGAATTCATAGGCGGCGTCGAGCATCTTGCCGTTGAGATGGGCGGGAACGCCCAGCCCCGCCGCCCAGGCGCGATAGCCTTCTTTCAGCGGCTGGTATTTGCAGGCGACGCCCATCTGCCGCACCTTGGTGACGGCGGGCGACCACATTGACTGTATCAGTACCTCGCCCGACGCCATCAGGTTGACGCTCTCGTTGAAGTCTTTCCAAAAGGCGCGGAACTGCCCGGCCTTCTTCGCCTCGGTCATTATCGCGATCGTCTGGTCGATCTCGGCGACGGTCATGTTGCCCTTGTCCTTGTACTTGACCTTGCCGGTGGCCTCGGAGGCCATCGCCGCGTCCATGATGCCAATCGACGGGATGTCGAGGATCGCCGCTTTGCCCTTGAATTCGGGGGCGAGCAGCTGTGCCCAGGAATTGACCGGGTTCTTGATGAGATCGGGGCGGACGCCGAGCGTGTCGGCGTTGTAGACGGTGGGGATCACCGTCATCCATTCCGACGGGGTGTTGGCGAAGTCCTTGGATTTCGCCGCGGTCAGATAGGCGACCTTGAGCGGCGAAATACCCTCCGTCGCGACCGGCTTGCCGTCCGGTAGCTTGCCTTGGGTGAAGATTGGGACGATCTGGTCGTAATACTCGATCTTCTTGACATCGATGCCTTGGAGGTTGCCGGACGGCACGATTTTCTTGAGCATCCAATATTCGGAATCGAGCAGGTCGAACGAACTCGGCTGGGTGACCGCACGCTTCACCACGTCATCCGACACCAGCGAGGTGTATTGGATCGTAAAGCCCAGCTCCTCCCTGGCCTTGTCGGCCAGTTCCTTGAACTGGTTGACGCCAGTGCCGGCGATGCGCAGCGTCACCGGGCCGGCCGCGTAAACTGCCGGAACGGCACGAAACCGGCGGCTGCCGAGCACCAGGCCGCCGAGGGCGGCTCCACGTAAGAGAACCCGCCGCCGCGTCAGCGAAACCATTTTCATTATCGCCTCCTGTTCCGCCTGTCGTCTGGATCTCGCTAGCTCAGCATGTGCGCGTCGGCCTCATCGAAGCCCACGGCGACCGTCTCGCCGGCCCTCACCGGATCGGTGAAGAACATGCGGTCGGACACCGTGACGGTCAGGTCGTCGACGCCGTCGCCTTCAAGCCGCAGCTTTACTGTGTTCCCCTGGTATTCGATCGCGGCGACGCGAGTGACGAGCGCCGCCGCGTGGCTGCTGTCGCCGTCCGGCGCGCCGACAGCGCGTAGCCGGCGCGCGATCCGTCGGACGCGCATGCGATCGCTGCGGATCGCGACGTGGACTTCGGCGTGGGGGGCGAGGCCCCCAACGCCCGTCGCGATCGGCAAGCCTTGCGGTCCGGTCAGGCGGGCGCCCTTGCCGTCTGCCGCATCGACGATGCAGCGCAGCACGTTGTGGCCGCCGATGAAGCGCGCGACGAACGCTGTCGCCGGT
>JAFMSA010000650.1 GCA_017353855.1 Alphaproteobacteria bacterium | reverse complement strand
TGCCGCGCCCTCTCGCTCGGGAGCAATTCCGGTCAGGGCTGCCCGAGCGCTATGCTGATGGCCCGCTTGGGCTGCCGAGAGAGAGGCGATGACGGCGACCACCGCTGGTTTTGCCGGGTTCCGGCCGGCGGCTTTCGTGTTTTTCCGCGAGCTGCGCGACAACAACGATCCCGCCTGGTTCAGGCCGCGCAAAGCGGTCTACGAAGCCGAGGTTCTCGCACCGTTTCGCATCCTGGTCGGCGCGGTCGCGACGGCGCTCGGTGAAGCCGGGCTGCCGCTGGTTGGTGATCCGCAGCACGGCATCTTCCGCATATATCGCGACGTGCGCTTCTCGGCCGATAAGAGGCTGTACAAGACGCATGCCGGTGCCGTGCTGACCCGCTCCGGCCGCAGACGTGACCCGGGCGTGCTTTACATACATGTCGCGCCGGGCGAATCGATGGTAGCTGCCGGTTTCTGGCATCCCGAACCCGGCCTGTTGGCTCGATTGCGGGGGGCCATCCTCAGCGACCCCGATGGTTTTGTTGCAATGGCCGACGGGTTGGCCGCCGCGGGCCATCCGCTCTCCAGCGACGAGCGGCTGACCCGCCTGCCACGCGGTTTCGAGGCCGCCAAGGGCACGCCGGCCGCCGAATATGTTTGCTGGAAGTCGTTCACCTCTCACGCGATGTTGAGCGATGCTGAGATGCAGTCGTCTACACTTGTCGGCCGCGCGGTCGGTTTTGCGCGCACAGTGCTGCCTCTCCTGGAATGGGGTTGGGAGGCAAGCGATCACGAGCTCCCCTCCGTCCTGCCGATCCGCACACCAAAGCGGCCACTCCCGAAGCCCGATTTTTAGCTTCAAAGGTCTTCGTCTTCTCCAGCGGCGGCAACAGGCGCCCGAATTGAAAATGAAGATCGGCTCTGAGACCACGTGAATGGCTGCGGCGAACAAGGTGGTTGAGGAAGCCGAGTGCGGCGAGCAGGACACCGAGCGTATCCATGCCGATCGTGCCGCCGAAGTTCTGCCAGATCGTGTCGGTTTGTGGCGTCGCGGCGAAATGTCGATACAGTTGTCTGCCATCCGTGCCTGATTGCCGACGAGGATCGCGGGAGTAATCAGAAGACGTATTGCCGATCGGGGGACCGGTCTTGGTAGGTTGGCGATATGCTGTATGGATTTGGCATCCGGCCGGTGATGACATCCTGGTCGCCTCCGGTGGCCGCATCCCGGTCGGCGCGCGCCGGCGATCAGTTGCAGCACATCCACGCAGCCTCTTTCCTCTTGGAGGGCGCCCTCAACTGCCTCCATCTTCCCGCGGATGCGGCGCACGCGGTCGCGATGAAGCCGCATCACCGGTGAGTCGCTGCCGATCGCAAAGTTCCCCTGCATGCAGATCTTCGCCGGCACCATAAATCAGTCCGGGGGGCTGGGAAGTGCGCACCGAAAAAATCGGGCGCGATACCAGCTACGGCAAGATTATCGGAAGCCGCCGAGCGGGCGAACCGATACCGCGCACCGATGCAGCGACTTGCCGACCGCCTGGCTGCCTATCTCGTCTGTTTCGCACCCAGCGCCGCTGATAGTGACCTTCCTGATCACGCATAATATCTATGCGACGATCTCGGTGATCCGGTGATCATCGTCGTCGGCGCCGCCGAAACGGCGCTTGCCATCCCTGGGTGGCACGAGCCGTTCCGCGCGCCTCGGCGCCGTTCTCAATCGCGGCGTGCATCTGGAGACGCTCGGCCGCGTCGACACCATCATGATCGAGAAAACCGGCGCGCTGACTTTGGACGCCCCGAAGTGCAGCATGCCCGTCTGATCGACGGCGCGACAACTGAGGACGGCAACGGCTGAACTACGATCCGAGCACCCGCTCGGCAAGGCGATCATCGCCTTTGCCCGCAGGGCCGCGATGTCATTGAATTGAACCGACCACCTTCCCGCCGGGGCGAGGCATTTCTGAGAGGATCGCTCAGCGCATCCACTGAGCAAGAACAGCCGGTCCGACACATGACCGCCCGACACTAACTTGTATGGGGTTTGCTTAGGTCAAGCGGTTTTTTCCTCTCTCTTTATCTAACGCGATCGCAGCCGCGTAGTGGGTCGATCGCCGGCAGATCCGCGAGATAGAGAGTGCCGGTTCTTTGGCTGTCGTCCCCCCTCGCTGGTACTGTGCACGCCAATCCGCGCGGTGGTGCCGGCCATCTTCCTATCACCCGCGGCAAACAGAAGAATACAGGATGATGCGCACGTGGCGTGATCTGGCACGATTGTCACCAAAGATGCTCTACAATAAGGACGACCGAGCATATCTCTTATGGGGCCTCATCCAAGAGACGAGGCGCCGTGATCGGCTGGCGGCTATTACTGACTGGCAGTCAGCGGCGGTCTGGGCGCCGGCTGGTTCTGCGGCGGACGGAGGCCGGCGCGAGAGCAATCGAGCGCGCTGCCCCGTCGGATCGTAAACTGGCGCTGCTGGCGGAACGGTACCGTGTTGGCCATTCATTCGGTCGCGGTGCCGGGATGAATCCTCGTCACCTGCGGCGGCACAATCGCGACATCGCTGGGAGGCGGCCCACCATTTACGAGCGCGCCACCCGGCAGGTCGTTGGTTCGTTGATCACGCTGCGGCGATAATCTAGGCCAAAGATCCGGCGTCATACGCGAACCCGGGTCCGGTTCTTCACGAGAGAGAGGTTCGCTTGCGCCCGGCGGGCTTTGCAGTTCCCGCAAAATCAAAAGCACAGGGGCTTGTCCATGAGATCCTGCCAGCAGGATCGGTTCCCTTGACCGGGGCCAAGAGAAGCCCGCAATCTTCAGTGAACTGAGGAACGTGAGTCCCGAAGCAGCATGGAGGGGGAAGTGGCTAACCGTTTAGCAGCAGGAAGCACGCTTATCGCCCGGCGTACCGTACTGGAGGTCGCGGCGACGCTCGCCGCGGCTGGACCGGTGCTGATGCGTGAAGTGCGTGCCGCCGCACGGCCGCCAGTGGTCATCGATGCCCAGGTCCATGCCTACGCCGCGAACACGCCTGAGCGGCCGTGGCACAGCGTTCCGAACTGGCCCGCTCACGTCACCGGCGACGAGATGGTAGCGGCGATGGATAGGGTCGGCGTCGACGGCGCGATCTACATCTCGCCATTTTCGATGTACCAGTACGACGG
>JAFMSA010000649.1 GCA_017353855.1 Alphaproteobacteria bacterium | reverse complement strand
GGAGAGGGGGCGCGAAATGCTGTTCAAATGCCTGCCGCCGGGTGCGGCCATCCCGGGCCGCTTCCCGGGTCCGGCGCATGCCCGCGGCAAATGGTTCACTCTCGACATTCACTGCCATGTGCTGACGCCGAAGGCCGCCGAGATGGTCGCGGCGCATGCCGATGCGACGCGGCATCCGCGAGAGGTGTACGCCAACGAGCGCACGCGCGAGATCAACCGGCAGCAGGCCGAGCGCACCCGCATTCAATCGACCTCGGTTGAAACGCGACTGGCCGATATGGACCGGATGGGAATCGACATTCAGGCGATCTCGCCTTCGCCCAACCAGACCTATTACGGCGCCGAGCCGGAGCTCGGGCTCGCCACCGCCCGCGTGATAAACGACAATCTCGCCGAGATTGCCGGCCGCCATCCCGACCGCTTTGTGGCGCTCGGGACGGTTCCGTTTCAGGCTCCCGACTTCGCACTTGCCGAGCTCGATCGCATCCGCAAATCGCTCGGCTTCCGCGGCATCGAAATTGCGACCAACGTCGCCGGTGAAGATTTCTCGGCCGAGCGCTTCCGCAAGATCTTTGCCCGCATCGAAGAACTCGGGCTGCTCGTTTTCATGCACCCGACCGGGTTTCCGGAGGCCCGGCGGTTCGCCGACCACTACCTGGTCAATGTCATCGGCAACCCGCTCGATACGACGCTCGCTCTCCACCACCTGATCTTTGGAGGCGTGTTGCACGACTTCCCGAACCTCAAACTGGTAGCCGCACATGGCGGCGGCTATCTGCCGGCCTATTCCGGCCGCATCGACCACGCTGCCGCGGCCCGGCCGGACTGCTGTGAAAACATCAGCCGCATGCCGACGACCTATCTGAAGCGGGTGTATCTCGATACGATCGTCTACACGCACCATCAGCTCGAATATCTCGTCGCGCAATACGGCGCCGACCACGTCCTGATGGGTACCGACTACCCGGCCGATATGGGCGAGGTCGATCCGATCGGTTTCATCGAGACCGCTTCGGGGCTCGATGACAACGAACGCCGCGCGATCCTGGGCGGAAATGCCGCGCGGCTCCTGAGCATCGAGATTCCGCGGAGGCCGGTATGAGCCGCGCGGGCGAGGACATCCTGTTCAAATGCCTGCCGCCGGGGACCGAGCCGCGGGCCGGGCGCTTTCCGGGGCCGGTCCGCGCGAACGGCAAGTGGTTCACGATCGATATCCACTGCCATGTCCGCTGCGACAAGGCGGCTGATCTGGTCGACGGGAATTCCGCGGTTTCAAGGTGGTTTCTCGAAACCTCGGCGAACGTTGGCAGCCGCGAGATCAATCGTCAGAACGGCGTGCGAACCCGTCTCCAGGGCAATTCGCCGGAGAAGCGGATCGGGGACATGGATCGGATGGGGATCGACATTCAGGCGATTTCGCCGGCGCCGCGCCAAACCTATTACGGCGCCGACCCTGATCTCGGGCGAGAGGCCGCGCGCGCCGTCAACGATTTTATCGCAGAGATCTGCGGCCGCTATCCCGATCGTTTTGTCGGCCTCGGCACAGTGCCGTTGCAGGCCCCCGAGCTGGCGATCGCCGAGCTCGAACGGCTTCATGCGTCACTGGGTTTTCGCGGCATCGAAATAATGACTCATGTCGCTGGCGAGGATCTGTCTGCTGAGCGCTTTCGCAAAATTTTTGCAAGGTGCGAGGAGCTCGGCCTTGTTGTTTTCATGCACCCGGACGGATTTACCGAAGCCCGACGGTTCGCCGACCACTATTTCAACAATGTCATCGGCAATCCTCTCGACTCGACGGTGGCGCTGCATCATCTGATCTTCGGAGGTGTGCTCGCCCAATCGCCGAATCTCAAGCTCGTCGTGGCACATGGCGGCGGGTTTTTACCGGCCTATCCGGGCCGCATCGACCACGCCGCGGCGGCTCGCCCGGATTGTTGCGAGCGCATCCGGCGCATGCCCACGACTTATCTGAAGCGGGTCTATTTTGACGCGCTTGTCTACACCCATCATCAGCTCGAGTATCTCGTCGGGGAATATGGCGCCGACCACATCCTGATGGGAACCGACTACCCCGCCGACATGGGTGAGGTCGATCCGATCGGTATGATCGAAGGCGCGCCGGGGCTCGACGATGCCGAGCGCCGCGCGATCCTTGGGCGCAACGCCGCAAGGTTGCTCAATCTGGAAATCCCGGCGGCCTCACGCATGGATGGTTCTCGATAACTCCGGGGATGCTGCTGCGCGGCTACGGGCCATTGCTGTGAAATAAGCGGAGAAGGGCATGAAATTCCTGACCGACGAGCAGCTGCGCGGACTATTGCCGGCCGAGACGGCGTCGTTTCCATCGCCGGTGCCGACCCAGATCGTGTCGAGTGACGAGTACCTGCCGGTGCCGCAAACCGAGAAGCAGCGCGAGGTGGAGGCCCGGCTCAAGGAGCTTGGCGATCGTCTCGCGCGGCGGCAGGGCCTGTCGCGTCGACGCTTTTTTCAGACCGCCTCCGGCATGGCGGCGTCGTTTCTGGTCATGAACCAGGTCTTTGGGCGCCTGTTCGAGGTCAGCGAGGCGGAGGCGGCGACACCGGATATGGCGGCCGAGCGGGCGCAGTCTCTCTCGCCACAGTTCATCATCGACGGGCACACGCATTTCCTGCGCGACGACACCCGGCTGATGGGGTTCATCAAGGCCCGCGAAGCGGTGGGCAAGGCCGGCTGGAACAAGGGGATCGGCGACAAGGAGCAAACCATCGACGATCTCAAATACGCCAATTACATCAAAGAAATCTATATGGACAGCGACACCAAAGTGGCGCTGTTGTCGAATTCGCCGTCGGAGGTTCCGGAAGACTGGTTCATTCCGCAGGAGCAAGTCTTCAAAACGCGCGAGCAGGTCAATAAAGCGGCCGGCTCGCGGCGGATGATGGCGCATTTTACGATCACGCCGGGCTGGCCCGGCTGGCTCGATCAGGTCGATAAGGCGATCGAGGTTTACAAACCCGATTCGTGGAAGGGTTACACGGTCGGCGACAACACCCATAAGGAACTCGCCAAACATCCGTACCGGCTGGATGACGAGAAGCTGATGTATCCCTTCTATGAGAGGGCGGTGAAGTCCGGGATCAAAAACATCTGTATCCACAAGGGGCTGTTTGCGCCCGC